>NZ_VPBV01000003.1:0-151362 GCF_013418545.1 Acinetobacter sp. YH12136 | reverse complement strand
TACATTAGCCAACCATTGAAAGAAACACTTAAAGAGCAAGGCATTGATTTAATTACTTATCCAAGAAAAAATATGAGAGTGACCTTATTGCCATTTTCTGATGAATTTCATCTACGACAACGTAAAAGAATTGAAACATTGATAGGATTATTGAAAGAAAAATATCACTTAGTTACGAGTAAACATCGTTCGATTGCTGGTTTTTTAGCAGGCGTATTTTCTTCACTATGTGCGTATCAACTTTGCCAAAAGAATAAGCCTAAAATTCATGTGATTAAATCTTTGGCTTATCCGTAACTGGGGTTAACTATATCTTTCAAGTCTGGATGCCTTATATTAGTCTAAAATTTAGGCATCAATATGGCATGTTTTGTTATGCTGAGTGCAACAAAGGTGAATAAAAATAAAAAAGATGTATATGCAAGCGCAAACGCAATGGGTTGAAACCTCTGATCGTCAACAGCTTTATGTCAAAACTTGGGGTGAAAAAACAGCACCTGCATTGATTTTGCTGCATGGCTATCCAGATAACCAAGTAGTCTGGAAACGCGTGATTGCCGTGTTGGTACAAGATTTTTATGTGGTGAGTTACGATGTACGTGGTGCGGGACAATCCTCCATTCCCAAATCCATTCGTGCCTATAGCTTGGCTCAATTGGCTGCAGATTTAATGGCTGTTGCTAATGCCGTTTTGGGGCAGCGTGCATTTCACTTGGCAGCTCATGACTGGGGTTCAATTCAGTCTTGGGAAGCTGTAACTGATCCAGATTTAAAAGGACGAATTTTATCTTACAGTACTATTTCAGGCCCATGTTTGGATCATGCAGCGTTTTGGATGCGTAAGCAGTTTTCTGAAAATAAAATTAAATTTTTCAAACAAATGCGTAAATCTTGGTATATTGCCGCCTTTCAACTTCCTGCACTTGCACCTACAGTTTGGCAGTTCTTTCAACCTGAACAATGGCGTCAGGTGGTGATACGTTTAGAACGTGATCAAGATATTCCGGTCAATCCTAATATCCGTAAAGATGGGCGATATGGCGTCAATTTATATCGCGCTAATTTTATGCCACGTTTATTGAAGCCGCGGCAGCGTTACGCAATTTGCCCTGTGCAGGCTATTGTCTTGAAATATGATCAATTTGTAGGTGCTGAATTGATTGATGAAATGTCGCATTGGGTAGATGATTTTCAACGTGTGGAGTTGGCTGCTAATCACTGGGCGATTCTTAGTCAGCCGCAAGCGGTTGCTACTGCCATCCGTGATTTTGCTTTAGGTCATGCAAATTCACATGCTGCAGCAATTTAAATCAGAAACGCTTGTCGGAGTTGAATGTTTGGTCAACTCCAATCTGCATAATCTCTGATAAAATAGCTTCTTTTTTGAATTTTCATCTCTTATGTTCGCAATTCTTGCTGCCATTGCAATCATGTTCGGATTGTCGTTGGCTCGTGTGCCTGTGGTTTTTGCCTTGGTTATTGGTGCAGTCTCAGGTGGTTTACTGGCTGGTTTAGGCTTACAAGGCACTTTAGATGCGTTTAATAATGGTTTAGGTGGTGGCGCTAAAATTGCTCTTGCTTACGGTATTTTAGGTGCATTTGCTTTGGCTTTGGCACGTTCAGGTTTGCCAGACTTATTGGCGTATAAGCTGATTCGCACTTTAACAGGTAGCAGTAATACTAAGGTACAAAACCGCGTTAAATATCTGATTTATTTTACTGTGGCTTTGGCAGCGGTCTTCTCACAAAACTTAATCCCTGTACATATTGCATTTATTCCTGTATTGATTCCACCTTTATTAAGTGTTTTCAATCATTTAAACCTAGACCGTCGTGCAGTGGCTTGTTTGCTGACTTTTGGTTTGGTTGCCACCTATATGTTTGTTCCTGTCGGTTTCGGTGCAATTTTCCTGAATGATATTTTGGCGCACAATATCAACACCTTTGGTGCTCCGTATGGTTTTTCCATTCAAAATGAAGATATTCCTGCTGCCATGTTTATTCCTGTGTTTGGGATGTTTATTGGGCTATTGATCGCGTTATTTGTAAGTTATCGAAAGCCACGACACTATCTAGATGTGCAGGTAGCACGTACTCAAAGCATTTCGAGTGAACTCAATGCAGACACAACAGGGTCAAGCTTACAAGCACCACAAATTGCTAAATTTACGCTGTGGATGGCAGTCTTTGCGATTATTGCAACCTTAGCAGTGCAATTGTATTCAGATTCGATGATTCTGGCAGGTTTGGTGGGTGTTGCCATTTTAAGTTGTGCAGGAATTTTCAAATGGAAAGAAGCGGATGATGTGATTATTACCGGTATGCGGATGATGGCACTCATCGGCTTTATTATGATTGCTGCACAAGGTTTCGCTTCAGTGATTGAAGCGACTAATCAAGTGCCTGCTTTGGTAGAAGCGTCGGTGGAATGGATTGGCAATAGCAAAGCTTTGGCTGCATTTTTAATGTTATTGATTGGTTTGTTAATCACCTTGGGGATTGGCTCATCTTTCTCTACCGTGCCTATTTTAGCGATTATTTATGTGCCTTTATGTTTGCAGTTCGGTTTTAGCCCTGCAGCAACCATTGCGATTATTGGTACAGCAGCAGCCTTAGGAGATGCGGGTTCTCCAGCATCGGATTCAACCTTGGGGCCAACTTCGGGTTTAAATATGGATGGGCAGCACGACCACATGAAAGACAGTGTGGTACCGACTTTTATTCACTTTAATATTCCACTGATTATTTTTGGCTGGATTGCAGCGATGGTGCTGTAAATCATCACCAAAATTTGTAAGCACACGTGTTCAGAATAGGTTGGGCACGTTGCAGCATCGTGCTAAAACGACAAGAAGAATCTTTCTCAAATTCATCCTTGCATCTGCCGATTGAATCTCAATACACGATTTAAAATCTTCAAACAGAATGATTCATTTTCGTTGTAATTAACTTCTAATATTAGAATGAAGATGATTTTAATTCTCTTTATTTAATTTAAATAATTTTTATTGGTTTTTTGTTTTTTGAAAATATAAAACCTGAGTGAATTAATCAATTTAAAATAAATTTGTTTTAATTTTTAAACAAATGTAAGATGTATTTTAAATAAATCTTTTGATGTATTTTTTAAATAAAATTGAGTAATATAGTCGGGAAATAATAATATAAACTTTATTAATTAACTCGGGTTTTAAAACCAAGTAATTTGGTCTATTTAAAATAAATTTATATAATAATGAATAGTTTATAAAGTATTTGAAATATTATGTTTAATATGTGTTGCATATTAATAGTGGTCGTGTTTAATATTAATTAAGCGTTAAGATTTTTATTCTAAAGGTGGTTTTGAAATGTTAAAGCAAGTTGCTCTAATTGCATTAATGGGAATGTCTGCTTCTGCTATGGCAGGTCAATGGCAAGTTAAAGTTGGTGGTTCTGTAATTTCTCCAACACAAGATGCAACAGTAATTCCTGGTGTTGTTGCTGAAGCTGATCATGAATATGCATTTACCCCATCAGTAGAATATTTCTTTAATGATAATATCTCTGCAGAATTATTGTTGGCTACGCCAATTAGTCATGATGTAGGCGTATTTGCTGGTGGTGCTGAAATTGCTAATGCTAAAGTTAAACACTTACCACCTACATTGACAGCAAAATATCACTTTAAAAATTCAACTCGTTTTACACCATACATCGGTGTCGGTGGTACCGCATTTATCGCATGGGATGAAGAAGGCGTTGCTAAAGATGTAAAAGAAGACTTTGGTTTTGCAGGTCAAATTGGTTTTAACTTCCAGCCAGCTGATGCGAAAAACTGGGGTGTGTTCTTTGATGCACGTTATGCACAATTGAGTCCTGAAGTTACGTTAACTGATGATACTGCTGCAGCATTAGGAATTAAAAAGTTTGATCTAGACATCGATCCAATGGTGTACACCATCGGTTATAGCTACAAATTTTAATTATAAAAAGTAGCTCTTTATAATAATAAAAATCAGCGCAACCCCATCTTTATGATGGGGTTTTTTATTGCAAAAAATAACAAATGTATCGAATGAAAAAATTGAGTGCATGTGCCATGTTCATTTACAGTCTGAAAGATAAAGTAAAGAACGATAAAGAAGGAATTAATTCATGTTGATAAAATACGGTTGGCCTATATGTGTTGGTTTAATGCTGAGTGTCGCGGGGCATGCGGCGAGTTTTTCTTGTGAGAAAGCCAGAACACCAACAGAACATGCCATTTGTGAACATCGTGCGGTCAATGATGCCGATGTGAAAATGGCCACCACCTATCGTATCGTCAGCCGTTTGGTCGCTATGGGGACGCGCTCACAAATTCGTGATGAACAATTTCGCTGGTTAGAGTTGCGTGATCGTTGTGGCGCTTCCGTCGATTGTTTAACCCAAGTGTATAATTTGCGTCAGCAGAAATTGGAGGATCATTTAAATCAGGTTTATCAACGTGCACCTTTTTAAATTTTTCTAGGTTTAGGCTTGAAAAATCAGGCAATCACTCCAATTCATTAACACATCCAACAATAACCATGTTTATGAATTTAAGGAGTGATGAATGAGCGAGCAAAGCCAAAAACACAGTTTCCAAGCCGAAGTGGCGCAGTTATTACATTTGGTGACCCATTCTCTTTATTCCAACCCTGAAATTTTCTTGCGTGAACTGATTTCTAACGCATCAGATGCCTGCGACAAATTACGTTTTGAGGGTATCAATCATCCTGAATATTATGAAAATGATCCTGATTTACGTGTGCGTATTCGTTTAGATCAAGATCAAAAAACCATAACCATTTCAGATAACGGCATTGGTTTAAGCCAACAGGAAGCGATTGAACATTTGGGTACCATTGCCAAATCGGGCACCAAAGATTTTATGTCGAAATTGACAGGCGATCAAAAAGCCGATGCGCAATTGATTGGTCAATTTGGTGTGGGTTTTTATTCAGGTTTTATCGTGGCGGATAAAATTACTGTGGAATCACGCCGTGCAGGATTGGCTGCAGATGAAGCCGTGCGTTGGAGCAGCACGGGTACTGGCGAGTTTGATGTTGAGCAAATTCACAAAGCAGAACGGGGTACCGATATTATTCTGCACTTGCGTGAAGATGCACTGGATTATTTAGAAAGCTACAAAGTTAAGCAGATCATCAATAAATACTCTGATCACATCAGTTTGCCAATTCAAATGCAGAAAGAAGTATGGCAGCAAGAAGAAGCAGCTGAAGGTGAAACGCCGAAAGCAGGTCAGTATGTGAAAACTGATGAATGGGAAGCAATTAACTCGGCCAGTGCTTTGTGGACGCGCAATAAAAACGAAATTAGTGAAGAACAGTACATCGAATTTTATAAAAACCTCAGTCATGATTTTGACGCACCATTGGCATGGGCGCATAACCGCGTTGAAGGCAGTACTGAATACACCCAGTTGTTGTATGTGCCAAGTAAAGCACCGCACAACATTTTTACTCGTGAAGCCAAAGCGGGGATTAAATTGTATGTGAAGCGCGTATTTATTATGGATGAGGCAGAGAACCTGATCCCGAACTATCTACGTTTTGTACAAGGTGTGGTGGACAGCGCCGATTTGCCATTGAACGTGAGCCGTGAGTTATTGCAAGAAAGCCGTGATGTGAAAACCATCCGCGAAGGCAATACCCGTCGTGTGTTGACCATGTTGGACAATTTAGCCAAGTCTGAAGATGAAAAAGACCAAGAAAAATTTAAGCAATTCTATCAAGAATTTGGTTCAGTTTTAAAAGAAGGCTTAGGCGAAGACTTTGGCAACCGTGAACGTATCCTGAAATTATTACGCTATGCCACTTCAAGCAATGATGACATCAGTACCTCATTGGCGGACTATAAAGCGCGAATGAAAGAAGGTCAGAAAGCGATTTACTACGTTACGGCAGACAACTTGAACGCAGCAAAGCATTCTCCACAGTTGGAGTTGTTTAAGAAAAAAGGCATTGAAGTGTTGTTGATGGCAGAACGCGTAGACGAGTGGGCGATGAACTTTGTGCAGGAGTTTGATGGCACGCCAATGCAAAACGTATCTAAAGGTGCGGTTGATTTAGGCGATCTACAAGATGCTGAAGAGAAGAAAGCTTTAGACGCGGCTGCAGAACAATTTAAACCTGTGGTTGAGCAATTGTCTGCATCTTTAAGCGGTAAAACCAAAGAAGTGCGTGTGACTACACGTTTGGTTGATTCCCCTGCTTGTTTGGTAACAGGTGAAGGTGAACTGTCACCACAATTGATTCGTATGTTGAAGGATGCAGGGCAAGCTGTACCTGATATGAAGCCAATTTTGGAAATCAACCCAGAGCATCCTTTGGTGAAAAAATTACAGGACTCCAATCAATTTGATGATTTGGCGCATGTGATTTTTGATCAGGCTGTGATTGCTGAAGGTGGCTTGCCTGAAGACCCAGCGGAATATGTGAAACGTATTAATAGCTTACTGTTAAAGTAAGTCTGCTTTCGCATGAACATGATCGATGATGCGTTGTACAAATAATGCATCGTCATCTTGCAAGATCATCTTGCAAAAAAACCAAGTCCTGTTCGCAAGACTTGGTTTTTTAATTTGGCTTGATTGTAGATGTTACCTGTTTAGAAAATGGCTTCTAAACGCACTAAAGCACCGAGATAATGATTACGATCTGCGCGATCATCATTTAAATAATTGACATCGCCCTGAATAAAGAACCATTCACGTAAAAATGGTTGACGCCAGGAGACAAATGGCCCCCAACGATTTAAACGTAAGTCATCATCGTGATAATAACCGCCTGTATAAATACCATAGTTAAAGCGGTTGCCTGCAAAGAATTGATGTTGTCTAAAGGTGTAGTTGTCCCAAACCAAATCATCATCTTGTTCATCGGCATAGGTCAGGCTAAATTGATTAGACAAGAAAGCCTGATTAGGTCGGGCGTGCGTGAGCTCCAAGTTAGTTCTGAGATAATTTTCACTGTCGATGCCATAACGGTAAATTTGTTCGGCATGAAAAGAGAAATCATTTTCCAAAGTCCAGTCTTTAGAGGCTTTTAAACGCAGATAAATATCATCGCCAGAACGTACCCCTAAATCGACATCTGTTTCAAAAGGCAGGCGATCGGCAAAGTTTGACCAACGTAATGCCAAAGAACTGTTGTCTTCACGGCTACGTTTGCTGTCTACGGTTTTGTCTGCGTCATGCGCTGGGTTTTCGTTGGTAATGGCAATGTTATTTTGCAATTCGTTATCGAGCGAGTCATCACCAAATACCACACTGAGTTTATTTTCAAGCGCAGGTAGTTTGATTTTGCCACGAATACGAGGTTTGACTTCATATTCATTATGCTTATCCCAACTGCTATCGACCAAAACCCGCAAAGTGGCTGAGGCAGGCTGTTCAGGACTTGGTTCACCAAACCAGTTATCCAGTTTATGTGCTGTTTTATCTGCCCAATTGCGAATATTTTTTTGACGTTGATCGAACCAAGTTAAATGTTCCGTTTCTGCGGTGGGAGGTACAATGGATTCATTGGATTGTTCGGGTAACACCGTCGGTGTGGCATCAATCCAACGTGGAATCGTGTAATAAAAACCGTTTTTATCTGCTGCACTTGGCGGAGCGACAGGCAATTCATAAGGTGGCAGTGGCGTATGGGCTTGATCCACTGCTTGAGTTGATTCTTGTGCAAAAGTGGTGCCTGCGACCCCACTTAAGAGACAGCTTAATATAAAAGGCGATGTGTGCTTTATTCTTGACATTATTTACTGATCTTTAAGCCATTTTTGTTAGTGTTGAAAATCTATGAGATAAAAGCAAGACTTGGCTACAAAATCATAATATAAACGGCAGTTTTTAGGCAGAAACCTCTTTTTCTTGATACATTTGAAGTGCTTGGCATAACTGCAAAGCATCAATCGGTTGCTGTAATTGGGAGATGACTTTTTGAATCATTTGCCAACTAATACCTTGTTGTCGATCTAATAAAATGTGCGGTACAGCTTGTTCAGTACGGGACAGTTGTAAGCGCTTTTGACCATGAATCACACGAATTTTTTGTCGTTCTTTCAGTAAAATCAAAGGGGTATGACTCTGTGCTTCACTTTCTTCAAACTGAATAAACTTAGTAGTTTGAATGTGCTGTATTGGAATGAAAGGAAAATAATGCTCTTGCTGCCACACGATTTGAGCATCATGACTATAGCATTGAAAAAGCTGATCGAAATCAAATAAATGTTCTTGTAATTTTTCCCAAGAAATTTCACGTATTGCTGCAATTTCATGTTCAAACTGTTGGCAAAAGTTTTGAGTCAAACGAATCGCTTGCATTTGATCTAATGCGCCAAGCAGTACCACATATTTAATAAAGCGTCCTTGCGTATTGGTTTGTTCTGCCAAATATACCGCACGCGCCAACACCTGTTGCTGATCTTCTTCGGGATCAGACAAATGCACCAATACATCGGCATATTGCGTGACTTCTGGCGCTTCAGGCAAAAAGACCCGATACAACTGTGCTGACTCATTTTGGCTAAGATTGAGCGCAGAAATGGGGCAACTATATTGGCTTAACAATAGATTATAAGCTGGGTTGACGCTTGGTTTTTGCGTGCCAGCCGTCATCTGGGCAGTATCTATTGTCGTTGCATCAGGCTGAGTTGTATTCAGTATTGCGTTGGAAATGATCGTTTGGTCTGCTGTCGGTTCAATTGTAAGTTCATCTTTAGCCACGTCCACAACTTGAGTATCAGACGAGGCAACTTCTTCTGTAGCGATGTGGTCTGTAATGAATTCAAATTGAATTGGCGAATCTACAGCTTTATTTTCTTCCAAGTCTGCAGTGACAAAGACTGGCTGAGTTTGCGCAGCTTCTAGAACTGCAGCTTGTTTCAGTTCTGCATCGGTTTGAAGGCAGTGATATTGTTGCTGCTGTTCCAACATCCAGCGATAGACCTGCTCTAAATCTTGAAATTCGCTTAGCAGAGCAGTGCGGTCTGCAGCAGGAATTAACCAAATTTGCCAACCTGCTCTCGGTTGATACAAAATCGCCCAACCTGCTTCAGGCTGTTGATAAAGTGCTGTTTCAAGTGCTTCAAGTTGTGTAAATACGCCACGAAAAGATTGTGCATATAAACTTTGTTCTGCAAAAGTTACCGCAGTTTGAATTGGATTTTGTGAGGCTTTAAATGTGAGCAACTGTTTTTGAAAAATCGGTTTATCGCACAGCATAAAAATTTCTTTAATGCGTGCTTTGGCTTTGGCTGTTTCATACAGACTGAGTCTTTTATGCGTTAAAGCATCAATTAAGTCGCGTAATTCTTTAATCAACAGTGATTTTTCTAGTGTATTCATTGATGCATACTTAAATATGTTGTTGTGCTTTTTCCAAATAATCTGCCAAGACAATATTCAGAGCCAAATCAATCAATTTATATTCTGCCGATTGTGGTTGAGGATAGCGTTTGGCTAATTCGATTAAATGGCTGACCTCAATCGCTTGAGGTGGAATTTTTCTTTGTATAAGTGCTTGAAGTTGTTGCATAGGCATCTGCTATAGCAATGAAAAAAAATCACTTTAATTATATGGATTTAATTAAAAAATACATGCTAAAAATTGTCAGCTTTTGTGCTTTTTTAGACATTGTTGACAAAAAATGCGCTTTTTATATGAAAAATAATCAAAAAAATTTAAATCGCAGTGCCAAAAAAGTATTAGCAATTGGGTAGAACACAGTTTTTAGATGTTGCATGGACGATTTAAAGCAAATTTAGCATTAGAAAAACAAACAGCAGTCTGCTTTAGACTGCTGTTTGGGGAGAGAAATGGGAGAGATTAATACAGCTAAAATTAGTGGATAAAACGCGTAACTTAAGCTGCCTTTTGCGAAGTTGGTTCATTTACAACAGCTTCAGATGCAGCCGATTCTGTATTCACTTTTTGAGTTGGAAAATCAGGTACATGCACAATTTGAGCAGATACATTTGCAGCAATTGCTAAAAGTGAAACCATCAAAACAGATTTAAACATATTCATGGGAATATCCATCCAAAGTGTTAATGTCTAGGCAGAAGAATAGACATCGTAGGGAGATCAAACGAAATAAAAAATTCACATGAATCATAACAAAGTTTAAAATTTACAAAATGATCATTTCGGCAATTATTTTAAAAATAGCAATATAAAACAATATATTAGAGTTTTAGCTCTAGTTTTTTGTGTAGGCTTAAATGGTTGAGATGTCTGCAAAATTTGTATTTAGATAAGTCTGAAATGCGGGTGAATGGTGACAGTTTTTGACAGTGTGAAATCATGTAATGTTTTGGCTGTGATTGGTTAAACAGTCTAAAAATGCGGTTTTTTTAATCTATGATGGAATTCCAATAACGATAAAGGACAGTGAGAAAATTATGGCAATTGCAAAAGTAGTTGAAGTTAATTCAAGCAGTACAAAAAGTTTTGAAGACGCGATTCAGACTGGAATCGCTAAAGTGACAGAAACAATTAAAAATGTCCAAGGGGCGTGGATTAACGAACAAAAAGTGGTGGTTAAAGACAATCAAATCACGGAGTATCGGGTCAATTTAAAAATCAGCTTCTTGGTTGAATAACACCTCGCTTCATTAACGAAGCATAGTAAGATGACAACTAACCGAAGCATGGTTGCGGGGCAAAGCTGGAACTTTGACCCATTTTAAAAGCACAAAAAAATCCCGTAATGGGATTTTTTTGTGCGTCTAATCAGCCGGAAGAACACTATTCAGCCTTGTCTGTATTTCAATCTTAAGCTTTAGGTTCAGATACATCGCATTGTTCTGCATCGCAGCTTGCTGCATCTTCAAGCTCTAGCTCGCTTGCTGTTTCAAGGGCTTTTTGCAGAACTTGCACAAAAACTTCGCGTGGCTGCGCACCTGCTAAAGCAATACGCTGATCAAATACGAAGAACGGTACGCCAGTGACGTTTAATTGTTCACGTGCAACTTCTTGGTCAAATTTTACAAAGTCGGCATATTCGTCAGAATCCAAAACATCATCCACTTCTACAGGGTTCAGCCCAATACGTGATGCAACATCTTCTAGTGTTTCACGCTCGCCAATTGCCAAACCTTGAGTCATATAGCTATAGAAAAAAGCTTCTTTGGCTTCGCTGCCCAAGCCTTTACTTTGCGCCAAATGCACCAAACGATGGGCATTAAAGGTATTGCCAGAGTTGGCATTTTCCCATTGAAAGTCAATGCCTTCAGCTTTTGCCATTTCGGCAATATTACGCTGCATGTCTTCTACTTCGGCAAGGCTGCGCCCATATTTTTGTGCCAAACGCTCTGAATTGGACACTTCCTGACGCGGTGGCGCATCTGGATCAAGTTCAAAACTGTGCCAATGCACTTCTAATTCTACACCTGCTTCTTCAGCAGCAGCCTCTAAACGTTTTTTGCCGATATAGCAAAACGGGCAAACAATATCTGACCAAATATCAACGCGCATGAACAATCTCAAATTCTGTTTTTTACTAAGATGGGGATGTTACATAAAATTTAAAGCATAAAGCGATGCTAAACTTATTTTTGAGCATCTGATCAAATAGCGTCATGGATACAGAATCATATAAAGGCATAAATGAATTGATTTATTTCACTATATTCTAATGGCTGCATTAGAAAATAAGCATAAAATGCTATACAAATGTGACAGGCTTCACGCTAAGATATTGCAAATACTAAAAAATAAGAGGGCACGCATGCGACGTATAGTGCTAATTATAGGATGTGCAACGCTGCTGATTTTTGGCGGGATGTTTTATCAATATCAACAGCAGCAAAAACAAGTCACTCAATTGCATGCTTATCAAAATGTGATTTATGAAAAAGCCGAACAAATTTTTGTACAGGCACAGGATTGGTCTAAGCCGATTCAAATTGACTTAAAAGATAATCGTTTAGATGGAGACTATCAAATTATGGCGAGTTTTGTCTTGAGTCACATGGTGCAAAGTGCCGAAGCGCGCAATAGCTATTTACGTGAATTAAAAGCCTTGAATTGGGATCAGTTTTTAGATCCTCAACGACTTGCTGCAGATAAAAAACAGGACTATGCCGACACCGAAGCCATGCTGGCACAAGTACGTGCTATGGTGGAGTTGTATCAGGAGCATTTAGAACAGCATGAAGCGATGGCTCTAGAGCAAATAGAGAATCTTGAAATCAATCATAATTTGCGCCGTCATTTAGCAGAATCTTTATTGGAAAGCCGCCATAATGACCAAGGTTACACATTATTTGAATTGGAAAAGAAAAATTTGGGTAAGGCGTATGTGTTGTTTGCAATTTTAAAAAACAACAAATGGGAGCTCAAAAACAATACCTTTATGTTTTATGAAGATGCAGCCTTGAAAGAATTTAATACCGTATATCAAGAGATGGTGCAACTCAATACGCAAATGCAAGAGATCAGTCAGCAGCATCAGCGTGCACTGGAAAGCAAGTTATAAGGCCTAGCAAATCCTTACATCAAATTGTCAAAAGAATGTCATCTATCGTTCAAATCTCTTGCCTAAACTGTAGCTGTTGATTTAATGGCTCAGCTAGGCAGGTCCGATATGAACAACATTCAAGTCTTTGATGATATTCAACAACTGTATTTGCAATTTCTAGAAAATAAGAACTACCCGAAACTCGAAAATTTAAATAATTGGGGCAAGAACCGTTACTTCTTTAATCAGCACTTTCGTTTGGTTGAAGATTGGCATCAGACTGAACAAATTGTGATTGAATTTAATCAGCAATATTACTGCTTGGATACAGGCAGCGCCCCAGATTTTATGGACAAAGAACGCTATATGACCTGGTTGATGGGAGAGTTGTTGGTTTAAGTTATATAGGTGAATCACAACCGATCAGTGATTTACATTTCAAGATAACAATGCAAAAGAATAAAATTTAAAAATCAGAACAGTTCAAAACAACAAAATAAAAAATCCCCGCATGATGCGAGGATTTTTTTCTTACGAAGACTTTTTACACACGCTCAATAATTGTCGCGATACCTTGACCAAGACCGATACACATGGTCGCAAGACCGATTTGGGTATCTTGTTGTTCCATCACGTTCAGCAATGTGGTTGTGATACGCGCACCTGAACAACCCAATGGGTGACCGAGTGCAATTGCACCACCGTTCAAGTTCACACGATCTTGCTGATCATAAATGCCTAAGCCTTTAAGAACAGACAAACCTTGTGCAGCAAACGCTTCGTTCAATTCAAAGGTTTGAATGTCTGCAATTGACAAGCCAGCACGTTTAAGCGCTTTTTGTGTTGCAGGTACAGGACCATAACCCATGATTGCTGCATCACAGCCTGCAACGGCCATAGAGCGAATCACCGCACGTGGTTTCAAACCTAATGCTTGTGCACGTTCAGCAGACATAAGCAACATAGCAGAAGCACCATCAGACAATGCTGAAGATGTCGCCGCAGTTACGGTACCGCCTTTCGGATCAAATACAGGACGTAAAGCTTGGAATGCTTCAAGGTTAGCATCTGGACGAATCACTTCGTCGATGTCGCATAGTTGTTTAAAGCCGTTTGCATCATGACCTTCAATGCCAATGATTTCGTTTTTAAAACGGCCTTCTTGCGTTGCAGCCCATGCACGACGGTGTGATTCCACACCAAAGGCATCTTGCTCTTCACGAGAAATACCGTTCATGCGACCCAACATTTCAGCAGTTAAGCCCATCATGTTTGAGGCTTTGGCATAGTGCTTCGATGCAGCAGGGTTGATGTCGATACCGTGCATCATGCCCACGTGGCCCATGTGCTCTACACCACCAATGATGAAAATATCACCCTGATTGGTTGCAATTTGTGCCGCAGCGGTGTGGATCGCTTGCATTGAAGAACCACACAGACGGTTTACAGTTTGACCCGCTACTGTTTTTGGAAGATCAGCCAATAAAGCAATATTACGACCAATGTTCATACCTTGTTCTAGGGTTTGGTTAACACAGCCCCAGATCACATCTTCAACTTCGTTGACATCAAACTGGTTACGAGCAACTAAAGCACGAACCAATTCAGCCGATAGACTGTCAGCACGTACATTGCGGAACATACCGTTTTTGGTTTTACCCATTGCAGAACGTACGCCATCAACGATGACAACGTCACGTGGATTTAAAGTAGCCATTCACGTTGCTCCTTAACCGTAGAATTTTTTGTTGTTAGCAGCCATGTCACGCAACATTTGTGGCGCTTCATAAGCTTTTCCTAAGTGTGCATACTTGTCGCAAAGCGCAACATATTCAGCAACACCTGTTTGGTCGATGTAACGGCATGGACCACCACGGAATGGAGGGAAACCTACGCCCATAATCATCGCCATATCTGCTTCAGATGGTGTCGCCACGATGTTGTCTTCTAAGCAACGTACAGTTTCGTTACAGAACGCAAGCATCATACGGTCAATGATTTCTTGTGCATCAAATTCGCGTTTTTCAGATGTTGCGACAGATGCTACAAGCTCATACGCAGTTGGGTCGACCACTTTGGCTTTTTTGCCTTTACGATCCAATTCATATTTGTAGAAACCAACGTCATTTTTTTGACCTAGACGTTTGTTTTCGTACATGACTTGGATTGAGCCTTTATAGTCTGGCTTCATACGGTCTGGGAAACCTTCTGCCATGACTTCTGCACCGTGAACGCCCGTGTCGATACCGACAACGTCCATCAGGTAAGCAGGGCCCATTGGCCAGCCGAATTTTTCCATGACTTTGTCAACTTGCTGGAAGTCTGCGCCATCTTTCAGTAATAAGTCGAATGCACCAAAGTAAGGGAACAATACGCGGTTCACCAAGAAGCCTGGGCAGTCGTTCACTACGATTGGCGTTTTACCCATTTTCTGAGCAAGCACTACAGTGGTTGCAATCGCTTCAGGTGAAGTTTTTTCACCACGAATCACTTCCACTAACGGCATCATGTGCACTGGGTTAAAGAAGTGCATGCCGACAAAGTTTTCTGGGCGTTGGAGGTTTTCTGCCAAACGTGTAATCGAAATGGTTGATGTGTTTGACGCGATAATGGTGTTTTCACGTACTGATTTTTCAGTTTCAGCCAACACAATACCTTTGACTTTCGGATTTTCAGTCACGGCTTCAATCACGATATCTACTTCTTTAAACTCGTCATAGCTTAAAGTTGGGCGGATACGTGCCAAAGTTTCACCCATTTTGGCAGGTGTCATTTTTTTACGTTCAACTTGCTTGGTCAGCAATTTGTTTGCTTCAGACATCCCCAATGCCAATTGTGGGTTGCCAATGTCTTTCATGATAATTGGTGTGCCTTTGCTTGCCGCTTGGTAAGCAATACCGCCACCCATGATACCCGCGCCGAGTACAGCCGCTTGGTTAACAGGATGCGCACCTTTTTCATATTTTTTCGAGGTTTTTTTCACCACTTGGTCGTTGATGAACAAGCCAATCAACGCGCCTGCTTGTGGCGTTACTGCAGCTTTGGCAAAGCCTTCAGCTTCTGCTTTGAGTGCATCGTTACGTGGCAAGCTTGCACCTGCTTGTAATGAGTCTAGAAGAAGTTTTGGCGCTGGGTATTGAGCAGGATTTGCTTTTGCAAGAACTGCACCTTTCGCTGTATTGAATGCCATCATTTGTTCAAGCATGTTCAATTTAACAGGATCTAATTTTTCTTGACGTTTTGCTTTCCAGTCTACACGGCCAGCAATCGCTTGTTTTACAAGGTCAATTGCAGCGTCTTGTAGTTTGTCTGCAGCAACAACTGCATCAACAGCACCGTCTTTGAGCGCAGCAGCTGGCTTTTTCGGCGCAGCCATTGCCATCCATTCAACCGCATTGTCGATACCAATCACACGGCTTAAACGAACCGTACCACCAAAGCCTGGGAAAATACCGAGTTTGATTTCTGGTAAGCCCACCTGTGCTTGGTCTGACATGACACGGTAGTCACATACCAAACACATTTCAAAGCCGCCGCCCAATGCCATACCATTGATTGCAGCAACTTTAGGAATTTCTAAATCTTCAAAAGCATTGAAGATGTCGTGAACAGGCAATGCCCAATCCACAATGGCTTGTTCGCCTTGAGCGAAGTTTGCGCCAAATTCGGTGATGTCTGCACCCACGATAAAGGTTGATTTCGCAGAAGTGACGATTAAACCTTTCACTTCATTGTTTGCTTTAACAGCCTCAATCGCAGCTTTAAAGTCTTCAATCGTTGCACGGTTAAATTTGTTGACCGACTCACCTTGTAAGTCAAAGCGGAATTCTGCAATTCCGTCCGAAAGCATTTGGACGGTAATGGCATTGCCAGCGTGGATCATGCCTGATCTCCTTTATTTTGGAGGACTTCTAAGTTGATGTTATGAAGCGTGTGCGATAGTCCTGCACACATATATGCCTCGCTAATCTTACGATAACTATATCGAAAAAAAATATAGCAAGTTGTATCAAGCCGTGACGCAAGGGTCATGATTTTTCTCATAGCTCGGAATTGCTTTTTGACCCGATTTTAAAATCCTATGTTTAAAGAAAGATGAAAGTGATTGTTTTCTCTTTTATTTTTAATCAGGTTGTATTGCATTTTCGATTTAGAAAAGCTTGATAAATAGATGTTATCAGTGGGTTGTTTGGGACAGAAAAGTCAATCCCTTGTTTTGATGATAAGTTTTAAAGCATGAAGTCGATAGGTTTGGACAGCGACTTGCAATGCTGTGTTCTATTTTCTGCTATGACCTCATGCGCTGAAATTGAGTAGAATATGCGCCATTTTTGAATTTCAGCTGTTTTCAGCAATTTGGGTTGTTCTATGTTGAAGTGGGTTATTTTGGCGATTTTTATCGCTTCAGCGTTGTATATTCAACAGCGCGGCAAGGTGCGTCATAGTTTTTATCGTCAGTTTTTTGACCATTCTCGCACCGATCAACTATTTAATGTACTTATTTTCTAAAGTGCCGAATCAACCTTATATCGACACCCAGCACTTTCAAGATTTAAAGGTTTTGGATGACAATTGGGAAATGATTCGTGATGAAGCCAAAGCTTTGTATGAACAGGGTGGTATTAAAGCTTCAAGTAGCTACGATGATTTGGGATTTAACTCATTCTTTAAAACAGGCTGGAAGCGTTTTTACTTAAAATGGTATGACTCCGCGCATCCATCTGCCGCAGAATTATGTCCAAAAACCACAGCATTATTAAAAACTTTGCCTAGCATTAAGGCGGCGATGTTTACTGAACTTGCGCCCGACAGTCGTTTAGTGCGTCATCGCGACCCGTACGCAGGTTCATTGCGTTACCACTTGGGATTGATGACACCAAATGATGACCGTTGTTTTATTGATGTCGATGGGGAGCGTTATTCATGGCGTGATGGTGAAAGTGTGGTGTTTGATGAAACCTATATTCACTATGCTGAAAATGGCACTTCTCAAAACCGTATTATTTTCTTTGCCGATGTCGAGCGTCCGTTAAAATCACTCTGGATGCAAAAGTTTAATCACTGGTTTGGCAAAAATGTGATGACCGCAGCAAGCTCTCCGAATGAAGCAGGCGATCAGACGGGTGGCTTAAATAAAGTCTTTGGCTATGTCTATCAAGTGCGTTTAAAAGCCAAGGCTTTAAAAGCTAAAAATAGTCGTGTGTACTATTTCTTAAAATGGTTTTTAATGCTCGGGATTTTCTTCTTAATTTTTATTCGCCCTTATGTGTTTTAAAGTATCGCAACGCCTTTCGGGGCGTTTTTTATGACATTTTTGAGCAATTTCAGCAACGCACTTTAATTCCCGCCTATTTTTATGTATAGAATGAAGCAAATAGGGGAATTTTTATGCAAACGTTTCGTTCTAAAAAAGATTGGTGGGTTTTGGCTTTTGTGATTTGTATGTCTGGTCTATTGATTCAGTTATTGCTGACCATGTACGCCAAAGGCACGATGCCAGCATTTCCTGTGCACACAGGGGTGTATTTCATTACCATTTTTGTGTTGTGGTGGCCTGTGTTCAATACGCGTTATCAGGTTGATGCAGAACGCTTGCAGATCCGTTGCATGTTTTTAAAATGGGATATTCCGCGCGACAGTATTCAAAAAATATCTAAAACCAATAATTCGGTAGCGTCACCTGCTTTGTCGCTGAAGCGTTTAAAAATTGATTATCTTCTAGCGGGGCAGCCAAAATTTGTATTGGTTTCACCTAAAGATCAGACCAAATTTAGTCAAGCCTTGGGAATGGAAATTACCGACTAATCCCTAGGGTCTGTTGACATTTCATAAATGGCTTGCGCTGTAGGCTAAAACTGAGCAGATCAGGCATGAAACGCAGGGAATAGCGAGACTATTGCCAAGTTTCATAACGCAATCTGAGAAAGTTTTAGCCACAGCCTTTCAGGACGAGCATATTTTTTGCTGCTATTGCGTTATGAGTCAGTCATTTAGAATGACTAAATTTCCTGCCTCATGCCTTATATCAGCTAAAAAATATGCATCGTCGCAAACATAGACGAATTGTCAACAGACCCTAGGCTTTTTAAGCAAAAATAAGCATCAAAACTTTGAGGATGAGCAGAGTGGCATTCTCAAGATTCACGCAGCATAAGTCGCGGGCTTATTCTATTTTGAGGTGCAATTGATTTGCACTGCAATCTACACATATTTCCGATTTTTCAGGATACTTTAAAAAATATAAAGCTAAAATGGGTTCAAGTTCAGTACGAATTTTACGCCCCAAATGCCGCGCGCCGTAACGAATATCATGCCCCTGATAAAAATAGGCTTTAGCTGCTGCAGTGAGTTCGACTTGGCGCTGTTGATGCTGCAGGCGATGGTTTAACTTTTCCAATTCAATTTCAACCAATTGCGGCAGGGCATCAGCAGATACCGCTTGATAATGCAAACTACGGTCAATCCGATTTAAAAATTCAGGGTCAAATTTACGCTGCATGACTTTTTCAATGATCCGTTGTGTGGGCATGCGTTTTAAGCACAGTTGTTGTACTTTTTGCGGCAACAGATTCAATTTATCTAAGTATTGTTGTGCGGCTTGAGTACCCACATTGCTGGTCATAAAAATCATGCAATTGCGAAAGTCGATGGTTTTGGTGCCTGCAGTCAGGGTCAGTTTGCCTGTATCTAGCACATTCATTAAGCCACGTATCACTTCGCTTGAGGCTTTTTCCAGTTCATCAAACAGCATAATGCCTGGGCGGGTGTGCGAACCTGCAATCGCAGTTTCATCAAATAAACTATGGCCTTCTTTAGAGCCGACATAGCCAGGAGGCGCGCCTGTGAGTGCAGCCGCATAGTGTTCCTGCGCCAAGGTATTCATATCAATGCGGCAGAAGGCATCGGGGCGACCATAAATGGCTTCGGCAATCAGGCGCACCGTTTCGGTCTTGCCAACACCTGTCGGGCCAAGCATTAAAGTCACTGAAAGTGGTCGCTCTGTGCTGGAGAAATCGGCCTTGACCACATACAGCATTTTTTCGATTTCATTCAGCGCTGCATCTTGTCCAATAATCCGTTGACGTAACAATTGCATGACTTGTGTAGGTTCAAAATGAAAGCGCGGCTTGCCAATCAAACGGTCTTTGGCGGATACATACTGATGTGTACTGATCGGCTGGGACGTTGCGGATTGAATGGTCGGTATGCCGTGTGGTGCGGTCGTCATCCTGCACTTTCCTTCTGCTGACAAGATGCCTGAGCATAGCAAATCTTGTGTTGCCGACTGATCGTTTTTAGCACTGAGCTGATCGTTTTAGTGGATAGATCATGCGATATGCCACAGGATAAAGCTTGAAAAAATCAGACAAAGCAGCACATCATGTAAAGAATGCAGCAACAATAGGATGACTCGTGAACCCAAACGCAAGTGAGCATATCGAGAAAATTTTGGCAAATATGACCCAATTGCCAGGGGTTTACCGTATGTTGGGTAAAGACGGGGAATTATTATATGTCGGCAAAGCAAAAAACTTAAAAAACCGAGTGTCGAGTTATTTTGTCAAAACCATCGAGCATCCTAAAACGCAGGCTTTAGTGGCGCGTATTTATGATATTGAAACTTTGGTGGTGCGTTCCGAAACTGAAGCGTTATTGCTTGAACAAAATCTGATTAAGCTGCATCGTCCACCGTACAATATTATGCTGCGCGATGATAAGTCCTATGTTTATATTTTTGTGTCGGCAGATCAGCCTTATCCGCGTATTGCCAGTGGACGCGGCAAAGGCAAGCATCAGATAGGCAAGTTTTTTGGGCCTTATCCGAGTGCGTACAATGCCCGCGATACTTTGGTGGTGTTACAAAAACTGTTTAATGTGCGGCAGTGTGAAAACAGTTATTTTGCTCAACGGCAGCGTCCGTGTTTGCAATATCAGATCAAACGCTGTTCGGCACCGTGTGTAGGATTGATTTCGCCCGAAGAATATAAAGAAGATGTTAATAATTCGATTCGATTTTTACAGGGCGATAGTAAAGAACTGAATCAGCAATTGATTGCCAAAATGGAAGCTGCAGCCGAAGCGTTGGAATTTGAAAAAGCAGTCTTTTACCGTGACCGTATGGCTTTGTTGCGTGATGTGCAGGCACAGCAAGCCATTTATAAACTCAAAGGCGAAGCCGATATTATCGCAATTGCTTATCAGGCAGGTGTGACCTGTGTGCAAATTATGCATGTGCGCAATGGCAAAATGCTGGGCGGTAAAAGCTATTTTCCTGATATGTTGGGCGATGATTTGGGGCAAATGTTGGCCGATTTTATTGCCAACTTTTACTTTCAGGTGGCCGATGAAATTCCAGCGGAATTGATTGTTAATGTGGAAGTGGTAGATTGCAAAGAGTTGGAACAAGCCTTACAGCAACACTTCGATAAAAAAATTCAAATTAAACATAAAGTGCGTGAAACCCGTGCCGAGTGGCAAGAATTGGCACAAATGAATGTGCAGCATGCCATTAAAGGTAAACTCGCCAATCACTTTGAATTAAATGAGCGTTTTCATCAGTTAGAGCAAGTGGTTGGACGCCCGATTGATCGGATTGAATGTTTTGATATTTCGCACACTATGGGCGAAGACACTGTGGCATCTTGCGTGGTATTTGACAGTGGTGGTATTCGCAAACGTGATTATCGACAATTTTCAATTCAGGATATTCAGGCTGGAGATGACTATGCTGCCATGCGCCAAGCTTTAACGCGCCGTTATAAAAAAGCCATGCTGCCCGATTTATTGCTGATTGATGGCGGTAAAGGGCAGTTGAATATGGCGATGGAGGTCATGCAGGAGTTAGGATTGGATGCCTTTATGATTGGGGTGTCCAAAGGCGAAGGACGCAAACCTGGTCTAGAAACGCTACATTTTACCGATGGCAGCAAAATTCAGCTGCCTGAAGATCATAAGGCGCTGCATTTGATTCAGCAGGTACGTGATGAAGCACACCGATTTGCAATTACCAAGCACCGTGCCAAGCGCGATAAAAAACGTGGCTCATCAATACTTGAAGTGATTCCGGGCTTAGGGCCAAAACGTCGTCGTGATTTACTCACCCATTTTGGTGGCATACAAGGTGTCCTGAAAGCTTCTGAAAAAGAGTTGACTTTAGTACCCGGACTGGGTGAAGTAATGGCGCGTACGATTTATAAAGTGCTGCATGAATGACTAAATTTCCTGCCTCATGCCTTATATTAGCTAAAAATCTTGCGAGATATATCTCTCACGTCGCAAACATAGACGAATTGTCAACAGACCCTATTTACTGCATAAAAAGCAGTATTTTCTACAAAGGTAAATAGCAAAAAAGTGCATTGACTCTGTCGTCATTGAACATTCACATCAGATCGAAACCCTGTAATATCAACCACAACATTGTTTAAGGAAAAGCTATGTCGTTGCTACAGACCTATCAAGCCATTGCCGAGCAAGAATGGATAGACATCCCGCTTGGGTGGTTACAGGGGCGCACTATTTATGGTGGATTGGTGGCAGGTTTGATGATGCAAAAAGCCCAGCTTTGTATTGCCGATCCGAAAAAGCGCTTGCTAAGCAGCAGTGTCACGTTTGTCGGACCTGTGCAACAAGGTCGGGCACGGCTCACGGCGGAAATTCTGCGTGAAGGCAAATCTGTGACCAGTGTCGAAGTTCGTTTATGGCAGGATGATGCAGTACAAAGCATTTTAATTGCCAGTTTTGGTGCGGCACGTGAATCCAGCATTGTGGTGCAACAAGAACGTACTGCGCCCAATTTTCCACCTGCAACGGAATTGCCTGTTACACAGCATCATCCTTTAGCACCTGAATGTTTTCAGCAGATGGATTTGGTTTGGTCTGAAGGACAATATCCGTTTACTGCTAGTCATAAACCTGATTTTGCAGGCTGGATGCGTTTTAACCCAAAACAGCATACGAATCGTGCCATGACCATTGCCGATTTGATGGTGGCTTTTGATATGTGGCCGCCTGGAGTACTGCCGATGTTTGAGCAGCTCGCTCCTGCCAGTTCACTGACTTGGCATGTGACCTATGTCAATCCTTTGCAAAATCAGCTGCAAGATTGGATGAAATATAAAGTTTTTACCGATCATGCTAGCGGTGGTTATGCCACAGAATATGCGCACTTATGGGATGATCAGGATCGGCTAATAGCGATTGCCCGACAGACCATCACCGTGTTTGCCTAGTGACACCTACTAGCATTTCGTATAAAGTGAAGCCTATTCACGATGACAAATCCTCAAAAAACTTGTGAATATGCAGCGTAAAGAGGGGAAACATTGGCGGTGTCTATGACAACAGGTCGTATCCTGAACATTCCAAATATATTAACTTTGGCTCGAATCGCCTTGATTCCTGTTTTTTTGTTGGTGGCGTATTGGCCGCCTGCAATGGGCGTAAATGGTTATGATGGTGGCATGACGCGTCATATTATTTTGACGTCTATTTTTGTGATTGCTGCTGTGACCGACTGGTTTGATGGCTATTTGGCACGTACTTTGAATCAGACCTCTGCATTTGGGCGCTTTTTAGACCCTGTGGCCGATAAACTTATGGTCGCTGCGGCATTGATTGTTTTAGTGCAATGGCAACCGACTATTTCTATGGCTTTTGCCGCGATTGTAATTATTTCCCGTGAAATTACCGTATCTGCCTTACGAGAGTGGATGGCTGAACTCGGCGCACGTACCAGTGTGGCGGTGTCTACAGTGGGGAAATATAAAACAGCATTCCAAATGATTGCGATTTCAGTGTTCTTATTGAACTGGCAACCATTGGAAATGGTGGCTTATTTGTTGCTCTATACTGCTGTAATTCTAACGCTTTGGTCGATGTTTATTTATTTAAAAGCGGCATGGCCATATTTGAAACAACCTTAAATATCGTGATTCTTCATTAAAAAGTGCTTCTGATTGAAGCACTTTTTGATTAACTATGGGTTTCTTCCTCGGCATCATCCTCATAAGTTTTGGCAATTTTTTCAATATTTAAACTTTTTGCCATCGCATCAAAAATTTCTTTATAAACCCCATTTTGATGATAAAGCGCATCATGTTCGCCATGTTCCGCAATCCTGCCATCTTTCATGACATAGGTGTAATCGGCATCAATAATTTGCGATAAGCTATGTGAAATGATGATGACCGTACGCCCTTGTTTAATTTCATCGAGGCTTTGTTTGATTTGTTCGGTTGCAATGGCATCCAGACTAGCAGTCGGTTCATCTAAAAAAATAATAGGTGGATTTTTCAGGAACATACGTGCAAGGGCAATCCGTTGTTGTTGACCGCCTGAAAGCATGAGGGCATCTGCGTCATAAGCCTGAGGCAATTGCAAAATTTGTTCGTGAATAGAGGCTTTTTGGGCTGCCAGAATCACATCTTCCAAGCTTGCATCAGTTTTGCCATAACGAATATTTTCAAAAATAGAGCCTTGGAAAATATGATTTTTTTGCAAAACCAAGCCGATATGGTCACGCAAATATTGAGTGTCGATGTGGTTAATATCAATCCCATCGAGCTGAATTGTTCCCTGTTGTGGTTCATAGAATTTATCTAATAAACTGATCAGGGTAGATTTTCCTGCTCCCGACAATCCCACCAATGCGGTAATTTTATTGGGCTGAATCTGCATTTGAATGTCTTTGAGTGCATGATGTCCATTCGGATAAAAAAAGTTTACCTGTTGCAGATCAAACTGCCCTCGAATAACTGGTTTAAGCGTACCACTTGGCTCAATTTCATGCTCGGCTTCCAAAATTTGAAAGAAGCTTTCTGAATAGATCATTGCATCATTGACTTCATCATAAATACGATGCAATGAGCGAATTGGGGCAGAAACATTGCCAAACAGCAACACGTGATACATGATCATGCCGATGCTCATTTGTCTATCTAACACAAAATAAGCAGTTAAAATAATAATCAGCACCACGCCAATTTGTTCAATAAAGCTTTTTAAACCATCAAATAAAAAACTGGTTTGGCGGGTCTGCATTTGATTGTGGGTCAGTTTTTTCTGCAGGGTGAGTTGTTTTTCTGCTTCGATGCTTTCTCTGTTAAATGATTTAATCACGGTAATTGAGTTGATGATGCTGAGAATCCCTTGGCTTTTTTTCTCACGTCCATCACGTAAATTACGTCGCCAGCTTCCTAGTTTTTGTGCCTGCTGATAGGTCAGCCAAAAATAAATAGGCACAATGAGTGTCGCGATCAAGCCCACATAAAAATTGGCATAATACATTAAGCCCAAAGCCACAATTGCACTGGTAAAGAGTGGCAAAATATCAATAAAGAAAATTTGCACTAAGCGGGTGAGCGAACCAATGCCACGATCTATACGTGTTTGTAATTTACCTGCTTGGTTGTTGTCCTGATTAAAAAAGGCCAGTCGATAACGCAAAAATTTCTCAATAATGCCCTGTGCCAAATCTTGTGACACAAAAATGCGTAGTTTTTCACCATAAAACTTCTGTCCAAACTGCACAAAGGCATTGATGATTTCTTTACCCAGCAAAATGGCTGAAATGGTGATTAAAATGTGCCAGCCTGCAGACAGACCTTGTCCTGCCTCAATTAAGGCGTTAATACGGTCAACAGCGTATTGTAAAGTTAGTGCATTGACTTGAGCTGTTAATGAGCCGATGAGCGTTAAAACTAAGGTAGCAATCACCAAGAGCTGATAAGGTCGAACGAAGGGACGCAATTTTTGAAATAAATGCCATAAATTCATAAGCTATTATTGTTATAAGAACGATGATTTTAAGTCTAAGGATGAACTTCACGACTCACAAGCCAAAAAGCTGTGTCATTTTGTGAGCAGTCCTGATCCTTGTTTTAGATTAAACAATAAGCTATTCAGCATAGGAATGACCATGAATCTAGAATTGTTTGCACCTGAGCGTTGTGACAACGTACTGCCTTATGACGGCATTGTGCAGGACTATGGTTTGGTGCTGAGTGCGGAGCATAGTGAGCGTTATTTGCAGTATTTTCTGCAACATTTGGCATGGCAGCCTGATGAAGGTCTGCTCTTTGGTCAGTATTATCGGACACAGCGCCAAGTGGTATGGTATGGCGATGAGCAGTATCAATATCGTTATTCGGGAGCAGTTAAGCAGGCACTGCTATGGCAGCCTGCTTTGTGGCGATTGAAACAGCAAATTGAACAATGGGTCGGGCATCCCTTTAATTCATGTTTGGCCAATTTATATCAAGATGGTACGCAGGGCTTGGGTTGGCACAGTGATGATGAGCCGAATTTAGGCAGACACGCTGTCATTGCATCTTTGAGTTTGGGGGCAACCCGTAAATTTTGTTTTCAGCATAAACACCGCGCCAACAAGGTTGAGCTACTGTTGCACAGCGGTCAGTTGTTGGTCATGCGTGGCACGACACAACACTATTGGAAACATGCCTTAATGAAGTCCAATAAAATTATACAACCCAGAATTAATCTGACCTTTCGCTATTTTCACACGGCTATTGAATAAAACTTGATTTAGCACTCTAAATCCTTATTCAGGAATAAATTTTAATTGTATTTAAATTCAGTGCTTTAAGGTATCAACAACCTAAATCTTTAAGTGAGTTCTATACTAAAACTGGTATTCAGTACTTCCACCTGTTTTTCAATTTGTTCTGCATTGTCCTGCAAAATTTCAATCAGTTTTTGCAAATTGACAAATTCAAAACGGTTTTTAGATGCCAGCAGCGTCAATGCATAAGGTGCATCTTTAGATGAAAAACGAATCGGTACAGATAAGCCTGCAATTTCTGCATCGAGTTCGCCGTTAGAAAAATAATAGCCTTGTTTTTTGATTTTGCGCATTTGCTGCAAAAAGTCATCTTCATCTTGTGCAAAATTGACTTGTGCCAATTCGTTAGAAAAACGTTGGTAATAGTCTAAAATTTTAGCTTTAGGCAGATGTGCCATAATAATTTTTGGCGATGAGCCGACATAAACAGGACGTGGGCAGCCGCGACCATAAGACAGCAAAGGCGTATCTTTAAAGATTTCGTGATGCACATCAATGCAGGAATCTTGATTGAGTTGGGTCAGCAAACAGCAAAATTCAGTACGTTCCGCAATTTTTTTCATAAACGGAATACTGATGGTGACCAATGGATCGGTCGTGCGAGAGATAAAATCCAATACCGCAATTTTTGGCCCAAGGGTGTAATCTCCCGATGTGCCACTCATGCGCTGCAACAACTCTGCTGAAACCAACTCTTTTAAATAGCGGTAACTGGTAGGCTTAGATAAACCAAGTTCCTCACTAATGGTATCTACATTAATGACAGGACGTGCGGTTGAAAATAAGTCTAAGACTGTGAGAATCTTGCCAAAGCTAGACAGTGCCATGCGGATTTACCCATTCACACCAAAAGGATGGTGTCACTTTATATCAAAAAATCGCCAGACCAATAGACTTTTTAAAGATGATCTTAGGCATTCTAACGATCAATATCCCAATTCTTTCGTTTGTCGTTGTTATCTATTCAGAAACAGGATTTAAGGCTGAATGCCGTGAGGCTCACGATACCAGCTTTCAATCAATAGTGCTGCGGCAAGACTGTCGGCTGCGAGCTTTTTGCCACGCCCTTGGGCTTGATAATGATCAAGCTCATCACGTGCTTCACGTGTGGTTAGGCGTTCATCGACCATTAGGGTGTTGATATTGCTTTGATGGCGTAAGCGTCTGGCAAACTTACGTGCACGGGTAGACAGTTCCGACTCGCTATCATCCATATTTAAAGGTAAGCCCACTAGAAATAATTGTGGCTGATGTTGCTTGATGATTTTCAGCAAGTTTTCCCATTGTGGAATGCCATCTTTCATGGGGAAGAGGGCGAGTGGGGTCGCACTTTCAATTAGTGCCTGCCCCACAGCCATGCCCATTTTTTGCGTACCGAAGTCAAATGCCATAATGGTTTGGGCTTGTGTTGTTTCAGGCATGACCAATCTCGGAAGATAACCATGTTGGATCTACGCCCATTTTACGATAAGCGGCATCCCAACGGTCGTCATAAGGTAAATTGAAAATCAAGTCCATGTCCGATTCACAAATGAGCCAATCGCCACGGGCAATTTCTTGTTCCAGTTGCTGTTTGCCCCAACTGGCATAGCCCAAGGCAATTTGGTAACGTCCAACGCCTTCGTTGTGGGCAATCGCATCTAAAATATCTTTAGAGGTGGTGATACAGACATTTTCACCAACAGCGATAGATGAATGCCAAGTTGGCTGCCCTGTGTGTAAAACAAAACCTGCCTCAGGTCGTAATGGACCACCTTGTAGAACTTCGTGAGGATGCACATTATCTGCGTCTATATCTAAATCATTGAGTAATTCTTTGATTTGGATACCCGATGGACGGTTGATAATAATGCCTTGCGCACCGTCTTCATCATGACGTGCCAAATAGATGACGGTGTTTGCAAAAAACTCATCATTCATATCGGGCGGGGCTATGAGACAGCGATGCGTCAGATATTGTTTAGTCACCTAAGCAATTCTCCTTAAAAACAGTTGCTTCTAGAAAAACCTATTCCTTTAGGATACACGTTACTTGAGCTTTGTGATTTCACCAAGCTCTTTTTGTGACAGCGTTGGTTTTTAAGCCTGTTGAAACTTCAATTGGCGTAATTGTTTGGCGTGTTGCAGGGTGGTGTCATTAATTTCAACGCCGCCTGTCATGCGTGCCAATTCTAAAATACGCGCATCTTCTTCTAATTCAACAATGGTGCTGCTGGCAGGGTCGGTCTGACGCTTTTTCACTAAAAGGTGTTGATCAGACTGTGCTGCCACTTGTGCTTGGTGGGTAATACATAAAATTTGAACGTGTTGCGCCAAACCTGCGAGTAAGCGCCCCACAATTTCTGCGGTACCACCACTAATCCCGACATCAATTTCATCAAAAACCAAGACTTCGGCTTCGGTTTTTTCGGCATTCATGACTTGCATAACCAAGGCAATCCGCGATAATTCACCACCAGAAGCCACGCGTGCCAATGGCTGTGCAGGAATACCTTTGTTGGCGGTAAACAATAATTGAATAAAACTTAACCCTTCCGCAGAAACTTGTTCTAAAGGTTCAAATTTAAATTCAAAATGTGCCTCAGGCAGTGCCAATTGTTTAACTTGCTCGGTTAGTTGTTTAGCGAGCGGTGCAGCTGCTTCACGACGGATATCATCTAAATGTTGTGCTTTGGCTAAGAAGTCCTGATGTGCCACTTCTACTTGTTCTGCCAAAGTTTCAGGATCTTCCAGTTCATGTAAAGCCGTGAGTTCGGCTTGCCAAGTATCGAACTCTTGTTTCAGTAATTCAGGCTGAGTGCGGTATTTACGTGCCAAACGATGAAAAACTTCCAGCTTCTGATTCAGTTCTTCCATGCGCTCTGGATCAAAGCTTTGACGATCAATAAACTGACGTAAATTGGCTGTCGCATCATCTAATTCACTTTGCGCATTTAACAATGAATTATAAATTTCCGATAATTGCTCACTGCGCCCCGCATGCGATTCCAAGCGGCGAATAATCGAAGCAATTTCCTGAGTGATGTTTTGCTCGGCTTCGTCTAAGGCATTTAAGCTATAACTGCAATCCTGCATGATATGTTCATGATGGCTTAGGCGATCAAACTCTTGTTCAATCTCCTTATAATCGATTTGTACCAGTTCTTCGAGTTCTTCGAGCTGTAAGTTTAGAGTTTCGATGCGCTGCTTGCGAGTTGCCTGTGCATCCAGCGCCGCCTGATGCTGTCGGATATTTTTTTGCCAGGTACTATAAGCATCACGTACTGCTTGGGCAGGGGTATAAAAATTATAATAACGATCAAGCCAGTGCTTTGGATAAGGCGGTTCCAACAATTGTTGTTGGCTGTGCTGGCTATATAGCTGTACTAGCAAGCGTCCAATTTCTTTCAGCTCTGACAAACTGCTTGGGCGTCCATTAATCCATGCTTTGCTGCGCCCTGTGGCAAAAATTACCCGACGTAAATGGATTTCACCAGACTCATCATCTAATTCATGTTCTTTTAGCCATTGTGCTTCAGGGCTATTGTTCTGATAACTGAAACTCGCAGTCACATCGGCTTTATCTGAGCCAAAACGTACATAATTGGTATCGGTACGTTCACCTAAACAGGCAGAGAGTGCATCTAATAGTAAGGATTTACCGGCACCTGTTTCCCCTGTTAGAACGTTAAAACCTGTTTCAATATCCAGTGCTAAGTGGTCGGCAAGGGCAAAGTTAATCAGTGTTAAATGAGTCAGCATAAACGCATCCAAGCTGCGAAAAGTGTCAGTGAAAGAGAGTCAAGTTTTGGAAATGCCATAACAAGGCTGTTATTTTCTTCTATTTAATTCTAGCTTAAATTGCAGCGCAAACAACAAAAAATGTACCCGATAAGCATCATATATAAAACACATGATCATTTGATCATTTCATTGGATGGTCATTAAATTGCAGTATATTCACTTGGGGAGTTTTCGGTGCTGCTTGATATGGTGGAACTTAAACGATATAGATACTATTCGTGATCTGTTTCACATTCAGATTTAGCACTTTAGTGGGGAAGAATCTAGAGCAGAGTACTTTGCATGCCTCTGGCATTGGCTTAGACTGTGCTGTCAGCGTGTTGCATGCTGCGTATTGAAACATTGTTCAATTTACGCAAAGCCCACTGTAAACACAGATTGATTAGTTCTGAGGACAGAATTAAACTACATCAGTCAAAAATATAAAAACGCGTTACCTGGAGAATACGCATGTCAGCTCAGTTTGATCATGTATCAGTTGTGAAAAAGTCGAATGTCTATTTTGGTGGGCAATGCATCAGTCACACGGTGCAATTTGAAGACGGTACCAAAAAAACCTTAGGGGTAATTTTACCGACTGAACAAGCCTTGACTTTCGAAACGCATGTACCTGAACGTATGGAAATTATTTCAGGTGAATGTCGTGTCAAAATTGCCGATAGCGAAGAAAGTGAATTATTCCGCGCGGGTCAATCGTTCTATGTGCCTGGCAATAGCCGTTTCAGCATCGAAACCGATGAAGTGCTCGATTACGTGTGCCACTTAGAAGGCTAATCAGCCGATCAATAGGGTATTAACTGAGTTATCAATTTTTCCTGCTTGAGCACTCAATCAAGCGGAATTGAATCAAGAAATTTTCACCCGAATCGGTTAAACTAGATCTTATTGAAATCCTGTAAAGTCAGCTTTGCAGGATTTTTCGTTTTCGCTGGTTTATTGGTGCATTAATTAGAGGTCGTTCATGGCAAAACCTGAATATTATTATGGCGTTCACTCGGTGGAGTCATTATTGGAGCTTGAGCCAGAGCGCGTCTTAACTCTTTTTACCTTAAAAGGGCGTGATGATCAGCGTTTACAAAAGATTTTAGAACTTGCCGAACCATTTGGCATTAGTGTGCAAAAAGCCAGCCGTGACAGCTTGGAAAAACTGGCAGGTTTGCCTTTTCACCAAGGAGTGGTGGCTGCAGTACGCCCACATCCAACTCTGAATGAAAAAGACTTGGATGCCTTGTTGCAGGCTGATAGCAAGCCTTTACTTTTGGCGCTCGACCAAGTCACCGACCCGCATAACTTGGGTGCGTGTATCCGTACTGCCGCTGCGATGGGGGTTACTGCCGTGATTGTGCCGCGTGATCGTTCAGCAAGTTTGACCCCAACTGCACGCAAAGTAGCTGCAGGTGGTGCAGAAAAAGTCAAATTTATCCAAGTGACCAATTTGGCACGTACTTTGGCGCATTTGAAACAAGAGTTTAATGTGCGCGTGGTGGGTACGATGCTGGATGAAAAAGCTTTGCCAATTCAGCAATTTGACTTTACAGGCACAGCAGTATGCGTGGTGATGGGCGCAGAAGATACAGGTTTACGCCCAATTACCCAGTCACAATGTGATCAAACCGTATTTATTCCAATGGCAGGAAATCTGCAAAGTCTGAATGTCAGTGTTGCAACAGGTATGGCCTTGTATGAAGCTTGTCGTCAGCGTCAGGCTTAATTGCTGATTTTGTATTTGCTATTTTATTGATGCTTTCAACACCGTGATTCGTCTATCTCCCCAAAAGCAAGGTTATGCTTTGGTGCTTGTTACCATGTGCATTTGGGGTGGTTTTACCCTAACTGCTCGGCTGAATGCACAATGGCAGATCAGTGCTTGGGATATTACCGCCTTACGCTTTGCTTTGGCTTTTTGTATTTTAATGCCGATTCTTATCTGGAAAAAAGATACGGCATTTTTATGGAAAAAAGAGCCTTTTATTTTGGCAATGATTGGTGGAGTGGGCTATTGCCTGACTGCGTATAGTGCTTTTCATTATGTACCTGCTGCGCACGCTGCCATTTTTTTGAATGGCTGTATTCCTGTTTGTACCGCCATTGCTGCTTGGATGTTATTTCGAGTGCCTTTTGACCGCCATACATGGATCAGTATTGTAATTATGCTGACCGCCATTGCGGGTATGAGTGCGCTGATGTATCAAGAAACAGGTGTTGCCTTTGGACTTGGGGATGGACTGTTTTTTATCAGCGCTATTTGGTGGGGTGTGTTTACGGTTTTATTAAGACAATGGAAGCTTTCCGCTTGGCATGCTATGGCGGGTGTCGCAATTTGGTCGGCAATCGTCTATGTCCCGATTTACGTACTGTTTTTCCCGAAACAACTCAGCACACCTGAACCGATTCATTTATTGCTGCAAACTATTTTTCATGGAGTATTTGTGGTGATCATCGCAACACTTAGCTATGTCGAGGCAATTAAGCGTTTGGGAGCATTCAAAACTGGCAGTATTGTGACCTTGGCGCCGTTTATCGCTGCGATTCTTGCTGTCCCTTTATTGGGTGAACCTTTGAGTTTAGCAATTTTATGTGGCTTGGTGGGTATGGGGATTGGTGCTTTGCAACCTTGGCGTTGGTGGGCCCGACCTGACAGCTTAAAAGCTCAACTTGAACAGCAAAAACAACAGTCAGATTAATTTGCTTACTGCATCGCTCGCTTTAAATACTGCTGATGCAATACTTCAAGTTTGCTATACAAATGATCTAAATGCCCATCATTTAGCACAATGTCATCGGCTAGGTGTTGTTTTTCAGCACGTGGCATTTGTGCTTGAATAATTTTATGAATTTGCTCAACCGTTTGACCATCACGTTGTGAGGCACGGTGAATTTGTAGTGCTTCAGTAGCATCAATCAATAATGTATGTTGGGTCAATTGATGTTGATTGGTTTCAAACAAGAGTGGTGAAACCAAAACCACGTAGGGGCTATTGGCAGCATTTAATTGTTGAATAATCGATTCACGAATTGCAGGGTGGGTGATTTTTTCAAGTGCTTGTCGTGCACTTGGTTCTTTGAAAATGTGTTCACGTAAGGCACGACGATCAAGCTCACCATTCTCAAGTAAAACCCAATCGCCAAAGTGTTGTCGAATTTGCTTTAAGGCAGGCTGTCCTTTTTCGACTACTTCACGTGCAACCACATCTGCATCGACCACAACAATGCCTTGGGTCTCAAACCACGCACTGGCTGCAGACTTGCCACTGCCAATTCCTCCTGTTAGACCCAAAACAAAACGCATGTGCTGTCCTTATTGTCCCAAATATACTTTCATGATTGGCTCGCCCCATAAAAAGGCAATCCAGCCCGCAATGGCGATATACGGACCAAACGCAAAGGGTTGGTTTTCTTTACGCACTTTTAACAGAATAATGCCAATAATAGCCCCAACTAAGGACGATAGCAGCACAATCAGGGGTAACATCATCGGCCCCATCCATGCACCTAAAGCGGCAAGGAGCTTGAAGTCACCATAGCCCATGCCTTCTTTGCCTGTGACGATTTTAAACAGGTAATACACCACCCATAGACATAGGAAGCCAATTACATAACCCCAAATTGCCGATGTCGGTGAGGTATAGATGGCATAGCTGTTGACTGCCAAACCCAGTGCAGCCAAAGGCAGGGTGTAACGGTCTGGCAAGAGTTGTGTATCAAAATCAATGAAGGTGAGTGCAATCAAGGTATAAGTGAGCAGCAAACCAAACAGCATTTGTACAGTTGGGCCAAATACTGCAAGCACAATCAGGGCGCAAACAGCGGTTAATACTTCAATCATTGGATAACGTACGCTGATCAGGTTTTGGCAGTTGCCACATTTACCGCGTAATACCAACCAACTCAGCACAGGAATATTTTGATACCAACGAATTGGGTTGTGACATTTGGGGCAGGTCGATGCAGGTTTGCTCAGGGTGATTTTACTTTCATCAATAATGGCTTGTTCAGGATGTAATAACATTTGGCAGTCATTACGCCACTCCTGTTCCATCATTTTTGGGGTGCGGTAAATCACCACATTCAAAAAACTGCCAATACATAAACTAAAAAGTCCAACTGCGATATAGAGCGCAGTTGGATTTTGGATAAAGTACGCGATTAATTCTTGCATTAAACCACAGAACCCATTTGGAAGATTGGAAGGTACATGGCGACAACTAAACCACCCACTAAAATACCCAAGACAGACATAATCAACGGCTCCATCATTGAGGTTAAGCCATCTACTGCGTTGTCGACTTCGTTTTCATAGTGGGTTGCGACTTTATCTAGCATGGCATCTAGCGCACCTGATTCTTCACCAATGGCTACCATTTGCACTGCCATAGACGGGAATTTATTGGTGACACGCATGGCGAATTGTAGCTGTTGACCTGTCGCAACATCATCACGAATTTTCATCACGGCTTCTTCATAGACCACATTATTGGTTGCCCCAGCGGTAGATTCCAAGGCATCAATTAAGGGTACACCAGCAGCAAAAGTAGTGGCTAAAGTACGGCTATAACGTGCAATAATCGCTTTATAGACCAAGTCACCAAAAATAGGCGCTTTCAGTGCTGCTTTGTCTAAGAAGTCACGGAATTTTTTACTGCGTTTTTTAGTTTCCAAGAAACCTGCAATGATGACCCCAATCACAATAATCAGAATAAACCAGTATTTCTGCATCCATTGTGACATGTTCACCACCATTTTAGTGAAGGCAGGCAAGTCCGCACCAAAAGAGCTAAACAACTCTTCAAACACAGGTACGACTTTCACCATCAAAATAATGGTCACAATCACGGCCACCACAATGACCGTTGCAGGGTATTTCATGGCTTTTTTAATTTTTTGTTTGAGTAACTCACTCTTTTCTTTATAGATCGCGACACGATCTAGCATGGTTTCTAGGGCACCCGATTGTTCACCAGATTCGACCAAAGAACAAAATAGGTTGTCAAAATACTGAGGATATTTACGCAATGCGCCAGCAAAGGTATTCCCGCCTTCCACTTCACCTTTAATGCCTAAAACCACTTCACGCATGGCGGGGTTTTCAAGACCTTCGGCAACAATCTCAAAGCTTTGTACCAAAGGCACACCTGCTTTCATCATAGTGGCAAGCTGACGCGTGAAAATAGTGATGTCTAAGGTCGACACCCGTTTTTTCATTAAGCCTTCAAGAATATTCTTTTTCTTTTGGCGAATCGTCTTGATGGTAATCCCTTGTTTACGCAATGTGACCTTTGCCAAGGCCATATTACGCGCTGGAATTTCCCCTTTTAACTTAACCCCTTTGCGGTCAATCCCTTCATAAACGAAGGTGGGCATCATCTGTGCTTTTTTGACAGCCATGCGTATTTATCCTTATTTTAAATTTTACAACTATTCACTGGTCACACGATTGACTTCTTGCAATGAAGTCACCCCCTGTATGACCTTAAGTAACCCCGAACGACGCAGATTGTTAAACCCCGATTTTGCTGACGCATCAGCAATTTGGATGGCATTACCATCCTCCATAATAATTCTAGAAATTTCTGGTGTGACTTTCATCACTTCATAAACACCAACACGTCCTTTATAACCTTCACGGCATTCAGAACAGCCTACAGGTTGATAGACCTGAAATTCTGGATTGCTCAAATCGGCTTCAGTAAAGCCCATTTCCAATAAGCTTTGTTTTGGAATATCGGAAGGAGCTTTGCAATGCGGGCATAGGCGTCGTGCCAAACGCTGTGCAATGACGAGGTTTACCGAAGTTGCGATGTTAAAGGAAGGAACGCCCATATTGCGTAAACGCGTTAAAGTTTCTGGCGCACTGTTGGTGTGGAGGGTAGATAAAACCATGTGACCTGTTTGGGCTGCTTTAATTGCAATTTCTGCAGTTTCAAGGTCACGAATCTCACCCACCATGACAATATCAGGGTCTTGACGTAAGAAAGATTTCAGAGCGGCAGCGAAGGTTAAGCCCACTTTATTGTTGACGTTAACCTGGTTGATGCCTTCTAAGTTAATTTCCACAGGGTCTTCGGCAGTGGAAATGTTGGTATCTTCTCTGTTTAAGATATTTAAGCCTGTATATAGCGATACCGTTTTACCCGAACCCGTTGGACCTGTAATCAGTAACATGCCTTGCGGTTTTTCTAAGGCTTCCATGAACAATTCTTTTTGTTCTGGTTCATAGCCCAAAGCGTCAATCCCAAGCATCGCGCTAGATGGGTCAAGAATACGCAGTACGATTTTTTCACCGAACAATGTTGGCAACGAGTTCACACGGAAGTCGATGGATTTATTTTTAGATAGTTTTAATTTAATACGACCATCTTGCGGGACACGCTTTTCAGAAATGTCCATTTGGGACATCACTTTTAAACGTGATGCCAAGCGGTTAGCTAACTGTAAGGGTGGGGTGGCAATTTGACGTAATACACCATCGACACGGTAACGCACTCGATAGGTTTTTTCATACGGTTCAAAGTGTAAGTCCGAAGCACCCATGCGAATTGCATCAATCAGTAATTTGTTGATGTATTTAACAATTGGGGATTCATCACCCTGCGGTTCATCTTCTGCAGCTTGTTCTGGTTCGCTGTTACCATCTTCAAAGTTGAGATCGAAGTCATCATCTTCAAATTCAAAAGCAGACTCACTCGCAAAGTTTTGTTCAATCAGTTTTACCAATTTATCGTGTTCGACCACAATGACTTCAATATTCATTTTACTGTTGAAACGAATGGCATCCATTGCTTCGATATTGGTCGGGTTACTGGTTGCAACATAAAGCAGATGATTGCGTTTAAAAATAGGCAATATGCAATATTTGCTGAACAGTTTTTCATCAATGCCTTCACGCACGATGAGCGCAGAGTCATACACGCTTAAATCAAAAATAGGTTCGCCAAACTCATTAGAAATTTTTTCAGCAATGATTAAAGGCGCGATATTTAGGTTTTGAATGAGATAGGGAACAATATCAACATTATCTTTTTGTGCGGCTTTAATGGCAGTTTGCATATTTTCAGCAGAAACGAGCCCATCTTCGACCAAACGTCGAATAAAACCTGTAAATCTAGGTGTAGCTTGTTGTACTGACATTCCCCAACGTCCTCAAAATCAAGATTGTTTATAATTGGTATCTTAAAATTATACTTTTGTTGCACAAAAATACCATATCTGAAAGTGCTGTCACCACCTAAGTATCGCCTAAAAGCATGAACCAGTTACATTAATCTGCTAAAAAAATTGTAAGTCCTGCCATGAAAAGATACTTCATGCAGCAGTTTGATGCAAAGCTTGTACAAAAAACTCAGCAGAAATGTGATTTGCGTGTAGAATGTGCGCGATTAAATGAATTGTTTTTGCAGGTTATTCTATGTCGGCTACGACGATTAAGCCTTGGGTGGTTGGCAATTGGAAGATGAATCCGATACATGCCGATGCTCAGCAACTTATTTCTGAATTTAAAACATTATTACAAGACAGCCCTGTAGAGGCTGAAAAGTGTCATTTGGGGATTGCACCTGTCACTTTGGCTTTAACTCAAATTCAAGCTGCATTGAGCGAAGCAGTACGTCCTGTCTATACCGTTGCACAAGACCTTTCCCGTATTGCGGGTTTGGGTGCATATACAGGCGAAGTCAGTGCAGAATTGCTAAAAGACAGTCAAATTGATTATGTATTGGTTGGGCATTCAGAACGTCGTGAACTTTTTGCAGACACACCAAGCATTTTGAATGAAAAAGTTAAAAATGCCTTGCAGGCAGGTTTGACAGTTATTTATTGTGTGGGTGAAAGTCTGCAACAACGTGAAAGCGGTCAGGCAGAGCAAGTTGTTTTGCAACAAATTTGTGATATTGCTGCTGTGGTTGACGCTGAGCAATGGCAACAGATAGTGATTGCGTATGAACCTATTTGGGCAATTGGTACAGGCAAGACCGCATCACCTGAAGATGCGCAAACCATGCATGCAAAAATCCGTGAAGGTTTAAGCCAAATCACCGCTTATGCGGTGACTCTACCGATTTTATATGGTGGTAGTGTAAAACCAGAAAATGCCGTAGAGTTAGCAGCCTGCCCAGACATTAATGGTGCTTTGGTCGGTGGTGCATCCTTAAATGCGGCATCGTTCCATCAAATTGCGCAAGCCTTTGCAAATACACAATAATGAGGAGTTCAGCATGCAAACATTTGTGCTGGTAGTACATATTATCTTAGCCATTTTAATGATTGGACTAATTTTGGTTCAGCATGGTAAAGGTGCAGATGCAGGCGCTTCTTTTGGTGGCGGTGGTGCGGCAACCGTATTTGGTGCGTCAGGCTCAGGTAACTTTTTAACCCGTTTAACGGCAATTTTAACAGCATTGTTTTTTGCAACCAGTTTAACTTTAGCGGTGTTTGCCAAGAAACAAACCACAGGTGCATATAGTTTGCAGACTGTACAAACGACTGCACCTGCACAGCCAGTATCGCCTGAAACTTCACCAACTGCGCCTAAAAGCGCTGAATAATTTTATTTAGCACTTTCTTTTTTCGCATGATGCGACTAGAATGCGTCACAGCTGCGGTGGTGGTGGAATTGGTAGACACGCTACCTTGAGGTGGTAGTGCTTTCGGGCGTGGGGGTTCAAGTCCCCCCTTCCGCACCAACTTATAATCCAGAAAACATAAGTTGGTGTTAAGCAGCAAATCTGTTGATGCGGGATGGAGCAGTCTGGTAGCTCGTCGGGCTCATAACCCGAAGGTCGTTGGTTCAAATCCAGCTCCCGCTACCAATCAATCCTAAGCTTATCGTGAATTAAGCGTAGGCAACTTAAATTATTTTAGGTTGAGATAAGTATTTACATGTTGTTGCGGGATGGAGCAGTCTGGTAGCTCGTCGGGCTCATAACCCGAAGGTCGTTGGTTCAAATCCAGCTCCCGCTACCAATATTTTAAAAGTGTGATTATGCTCTAATATGAGTTTTACGCTTTATACTGACTAAGGTGCAACTTAAGTCAGGCAAAAATGCTAAGTTTGATTGAAAACTTATTCATATTTGTATATAATTTTTGCACGTTGATGCGGGATGGAGCAGTCTGGTAGCTCGTCGGGCTCATAACCCGAAGGTCGTTGGTTCAAATCCAGCTCCCGCTACCAAGTTTCTAATGGTGTGGTACGTTAGTTTTAGTTGATTGAATTCAGCATAATAAACTAGCAAAGATGGTTAGATTTAGTCTAATCCCCGCAACCAAGTTTCTAAAGAGGCTCACAACTAGGTGGGCCTTTTTGCACAGTGGATATTGGTTTTACTGTGCAAGAATAGGGGCGATTACGCCCTTTTTTATTGGCTATCGTGTAGTGTCGATACAAGCCGTGCGCGGCCTAAAGTCAAAGTGTCATGTTTCACTACTACTATAGTTTGTATGAATGTGTAGTGGTCAAATAAGACCATTGAACCGCAGCAGAATGACGAGAGTAAATGAAGCTATCAAATAAAACTCAAGCACTTCAGGACTTAATTGCGCCAGCAGTGCAAGCATGTGATGTGGATCTTTGGGGAATCGAGTTTATTCCACAAGGTAAGCGTTCTTTGTTACGTATTTATATCGACAAAGCTGTCGATGAAAATGCAGAACCTGTCTTAAATGAAGATGGCGAATTAGAGCAAGGTCGTGGTATTGGTGTGCAAGATTGTGTACGTGTAACCCAGCAAGTTGGTGCAATGCTTGATGTGCATGATCCAATTTCAGGTGAATATGCACTTGAAGTATCCTCTCCGGGTTGGGATCGTCCATTTTTCCAATTAGAGCAATTGCCTGCATATATTGGGCAAACCATTGCGTTACGTTTAATCAGTGCTGTAGAAAACCGTCGTAAATTTCAAGCGAAATTGGTTGCTGTAGATCTGGAAAATGAAACCATTCAGGTCGAAGTGGAAAAACAGCAGGTATTGGAGATTGACAGTCACAATATTGATAAAGCAAACCTGATTTACCAAGATTAATCAAATTAATAAGAATCTGAACGAATAGGTGACTTATGGCACGTGAAATTCTTACCGTCGTTGAAACGGTTAGTAACGAAAAAGGTGTAAGTCGTGAGGCAATTTTTGAGGCGCTTGAACAGGCTCTTGTTGCTGCGACGAAAAAGAAATTCTACGAAGGCACAAACTCAGAAGAAGCACGTTTACGTGTGGAAATTGATCGTAAAACAGGTGACTACAGCACTTTCCGTCAGTGGGAAGTGGTGGCAGATGAAGATCATGAAATGCCTGCATGCCAAGATGCAATTTCTGATGTAGACCCTGCAAAGTGGTCAATTGGCGATATTCGCGAACTTGAAGTTGAGTCAATTGACTTCGGTCGTATTGCTGCGCAAATTGCCAAGCAAGTGATTGTGCAAAAAATTCGTGAAGCAGAACGCGCATTGGTTGCAGATGCTTATGAAGCCAAAGTAGGCGAGCTGATTTACGGTGAAGTGAAAAAGCAAACCAAAGATGGCTTTATTATTGATTTGGGCGACAATGCAGAAGCATATTTGGCGCGTGAAGAAATGATCGCCAAAGAAATTTTGCGTCCTAAGCAGCGTGTGAATGCAATTTTGTACAGCGTGAACCGTGAAGGTCGTGGTGCACAATTGTTGTTGTCACGTGCCAAGCCTGAAATGCTGATTGCATTGATGAAAAAAGAAATTCCAGAAATTTCTGAAGAAATCATCGAAATTAAAGCAGCAGCGCGTCAGCCGGGTGTACGTGCAAAAATTGCAGTAAAAACCAACGACCATCGTATTGACCCTGTAGGTGCATGTATTGGTATGCGTGGTACACGTATCCAAGCGGTACAGCAAGAGTTAAATGGTGAGCGTATTGATGTTGTGGTGTGGTCTGATGATCCAGCACAATATATCGCCAGTGCTTTAGAGCCAGCCGATGTATCGGGTATTGTGATTGATGAAGAAGAACGTACTGCCGACATTATTTTCGCAACCAGCGATCAGTTGGCACGTGCAATTGGTTCACAAGGTCAAAACGTACGTTTAGCCTCTGAACTCACAGGTTATAAGCTGAACATGATGCTTGAAGAAGAGTATCACGCACGTCAGCAAAATGAAGCGCAACAATACTTAGACTTGTTTGTTTCACGTCTAGACATTGCTGAAGATTTGGCGATGGCATTGGTAGAAATGGGCTTCACTTCATTAGAAGAAATTGCGTATGTTCCTGCGGAAACATTTGACGAAATTGATTTAGATGAAGAAATTGTTGAAATGTTACAAGGTCGTGCCAAAGAAGTGGCATTGGCAGACGCATTGCAACAGCAAGAAAATATCCAAGATCCGAGTGCAGAACTTCTAGCAATGGAAGGCATGACACAAGAGATCGCTTATGCGCTTGCCGCTCGTGGTGTCATCACAGTTGATGATTTAGCTGACCAAGCGACTGACGATATCGAAGATATTGAAGGTCTAGGTACAGATAAAGCGGGTCAATTGATTATGAAAGCGCGCGAATCATGGTTTAACTAGGAGGTAACATATGACGGACAAGTCGATTAAAGAGTTAGCGCTCAGTGTAGGTCGTCCAGTTGAGAAACTCCTGGAACAGGTTCGTGACGCAGGTTTACCACAGCGTAAGGCTGACGATATTATTTCCACTGAACAACAAAGTACCCTAGTGAACCATTTAAAAAAGGTTCACGGTCAAGAGGGTAATGCAGGACAAATCACGTTGAAACGTAAAACCACCAGTACCGCTAAAGTGGCAAGTACTTCGGGCAAAGCGAAAACGATTAATGTAGAAGTTCGTAAGAAGCATACATTTGTAAAGCCTGATCCTGAACAGATTAAAGCGGAAGCACTGGCAAAAGCACAGGCGGAAGCAGCTGAAAAAGCGCAAGCAGAACAGCAAGCACGTGACGTGGCAGAAAAGAGCAAAGCGAAAGCAGACGCGCCTCAAGCAGGTGCTGCAAAAGCGAAACAAGCTTTAGATGCAATGCGTGCAGCAGCGAAGCAAGAAACAGCCAAGCAAGAAGTTGCGAAAGCTGCGGTTGTGGTGAAACGTAAGTCAACCAACAAGCCAATTGTGAAGCAAGCAGTGAAGGTCACTGAAACGCCTGAGCAAAAGAAAGCACGTGAAGCGCAAGCAGCTCAGTTGAAAGCGACTGAAGAAGCAGCACGTCGTAAAGCGGCTGAAGAAGCGCAGCAACGTACGCTTGAGCAAATGCGTCAGATGGCATCTAAATACTCAAATGAAGATGCAACAGCTACTATTCGCGTGGTAGATGATTCTCCATTGGCGGCTGGTCTTGTGGGTCAGGCTTATGAAGATTCATTTGCCAAAGAAGACCGCGAAATCAAGCGTGGTACCAGCACCACCAATACACGTTCACCGAAAAAAGGTGGTCGTCGTGGTCAGGAAGAACAGTCTTTCAGCCAAAACTCACATAAACGCGGTTTGAAAACGAGCCAAGCCAACAAGCACGGCTTTGAAAAACCAGTTAAAAAACAAGTTTATGATGTTGAAATTGGTGCAACGATTGTGGTTGCGGACTTGGCTGCAAAAATGGCAGTTAAAGTACGCGAAGTTATTAAATCACTCATGAAAATGGGTGAGTTAGTTACGCAAAACCAAGCGATTGAGCAAGAAGTTGCAGCACTTGTAGTTGAGGAAATGGGCCACAACCCAGTTCTAGTATCTGATACGCAAGCTGAAGATAACTTACTTGAAGCTGCTGAAGAGGCACGTGGTGTTCAAACGACACGTCCACCAGTGGTGACCATCATGGGTCACGTTGACCATGGTAAGACATCATTACTTGACCGTATTCGTCGTGCCAAAGTGGCTGCAGGCGAAGCGGGTGGTATTACCCAGCACATTGGTGCATACCACGTACAAACCGATAAAGGCATTATCACCTTCTTAGATACACCGGGACACGCAGCGTTTACTGCAATGCGTTCACGTGGTGCGAAAGCGACAGATATCGTGGTATTGGTCGTTGCGGCAGATGATGGTGTGATGCCACAAACTGCAGAAGCCATTGACCATGCGCGTGCAGCGGGTACGCCAATTATTGTTGCCATTAACAAAATGGACAAAGAATCGGCTGATCCAGACCGCGTATTGAATGAATTGACCACCAAAGAAATCGTACCTGAACAATGGGGCGGTGACGTACCTGTTGCAATGGTTTCGGCGCATTCAGGTCAAGGTATTGATGAACTTCTTGACTTAATTTCAATTCAAGCAGAAATGATGGAATTGAAAGCATCTGAAGAAGGTGCAGCGCAAGGTGTGGTGATTGAAGCGCGTGTAGATAAAGGTCGCGGTGCAGTGACGTCAATTCTGGTACAAAACGGTACTTTGAATGTAGGTGACTTGGTACTTGCAGGTTCATCTTATGGTCGCGTACGTGCCATGACTGATGAAAACGGTAAGCGTATTAAATCTGCAGGTCCTTCAATTCCAGTTGAAATTTTAGGTTTACCTGAAGCGCCAATGGCAGGTGACGAAGTTCTTGTTGTAAATGACGAGAAGAAAGCACGTGAAGTTGCCGATGCGCGTATGGATCGTGAGCGTCAAAAACGTCTTGAGCGTCAAAGCGCAATGCGTCTTGAAAACATCATGGCATCAATGGGCAAAAAAGACGTTCCATTTGTCAATGTGGTATTGAAGACCGATGTACGAGGTACTTTGGAAGCCTTGATTGTTGCATTGGGCGAGTTGTCTACCGATGAAGTACGTGTACGTGTGATTGGTTCAGGCGTAGGTGCGATCACTGAGTCTGACGTTACGCTTGCAGAATCTTCAGAAGCTGTATTACTAGGCTTTAACGTACGTGCTGACAATACTGCGCGTCAAAAAGCCGATGCCGATGGTATTGACATTCGTTACTACAGCATCATCTATCAATTAATTGATGATGTGAAAGATGCGATGAGCGGTAAGCTTGCACCTGAACACCGTGAAACTATTTTGGGTGTTGCAGAAGTGCGTGAAGTGTTCCACTCAAGTAAGTTCGGTGCAGCTGCAGGTTGTATGGTACTTGAAGGCGTACTTCACCGTAACAAACCAATTCGCGTATTACGTGATGATGTGGTGGTATTCCAAGGTGAGCTTGAGTCACTTCGTCGTTATAAAGACGTGGTGGAAGAAGTTCGCGCAGGTATGGAATGTGGTCTTGCAGTAAAAGGCTATAAAGACATCAAACCACTTGATAAGATTGAAGTGTACGATGTTCAATTGATTAAACGGAGTCTTTAATGGCGGGTAGTCAACGTCTGAAGCGTATGGCGGATACAGTACAGCGTGAGCTGTCAGAACTGATTCGCCAAGAGCTGAAAGATCCACGCTTAGGTGGTCTTGTGACCATCTCTGCAGTGAAGGTGAGCCCAGACTTAGGATATGCGGAAGTGTACGTGACCGTCATGGGACGTGAATTAGGCGATGAGCAAAGCGAAACGGCAAATAAAGAAACCTTGGATGTGTTGAATAAAGCATCAGGCTTCTTGCGCCATGAGTTAAGCCGTCGTATTAAGACACGTATTACCCCGCGTTTGCGTTTTCACTACGATAAAACCAATGCCTATGGTAACTATATGTTTGGTTTGATTGCAGAAGCGGTAAAAGATTTACCTCCTGCAGCACCTAAGCAAGATGAAGAATAAATCAGTGATGATAAAAAATGCCACCTTCGGGTGGCATTTTTTTGTCTATCATGTTTGAGCTTTTGCAATGTAAGCAAGGTTATATCGGATACGATGCTTTTTTTAATGCCTGACTAATATTCTAGACCAAATCATCATGGGACTTTTTTTCATAACGACGTAAATTACGACGTTGGCGTTGCCACGGTAATGGACGGTCTAAGGTTTCAGGCACATTGCCACTCATCGAACGTAAACGTAAGTGCAGTGCTGCCTGTGCCATTAAATTGGCAGAAACAGGCGCGGTAATAAACGCAAATAGGGTGATTAATACTTCTGCAAAGCCAAATCGTCCTTCAAATGCCGCATAAATAATGGCTGCAATTAAGAAACTGCCTAGTCCTAAAGTGCTGGATTTTGTAGGGGCATGCAGTCGCATAAATAAGTCGGGTAGGCGAACCATGCCAATGCCGCCCACCAACATGAAAAATGCGCCAATAATTAAAAAGAATGACACTAAAATTTCCATGAGTAATTGCATGTTCATTCTCCTTAATCAATCACATGACCACTGGTGAAGTAACGCGCCAGTGCTGCAGTAGACACAAAGCCTAGCATCGCCACCAATAACGCACCTTCAAATAATGAGGTACTGGTCCAATAGATACCCAGAACCACCACCAAGCAGGTCGCATTTAAAAACAAGGTATCCAAGGCCAACAGGCGGTCTACAATTGAAGGGCCAATAATCAGGCGATATAGGCACATAAACATGGACAGCGTAATCGCAACCATGCAGATTCCAAGTGCATAAGGCAGAATCATCATTGCTTTTCTCCTGACTGCGCACCAAAAATTTCAATCAGTGGTTTTTCATAACGATTTTTGATGTCTTGAATATCTACACTTTCATCTGTAGTGTTTAAGGCATGTACCAAAATATCACCACGATCTTGGTCGATACCAGCCGTGACAGTACCAGGTGTGGTGGTAATGATCATCGCCAGAATACTGTTGACCTGTTCGTGCTGTGTTTCGAGAGGGACACGGAACCATTTTGGCTGCATGCGATCTGTTGGGCCAAGCACCAGTTTTGCGACACGAATATTACAAATCATAATATCCCAGACCACCACGAAGAATAAGCGAATGGCTGCAGTCCAGTTGATGTCTGGTGTACGCGCAATAAAGGGCTGGATCAGTTTGGGAATCAAGAGCGCCAAGACCAGTGCCATCAACAGATTCCCTGCAGAAACACTATGCGCCAACATCAGCCAACTCAGTGCCACCAAGACAGATACAAACGGGTGTGGCAGCAGGTTATCCCAAAACGAAGTTTTTGGTCTCGTTTTTTGCATGTTTAGGGCTCCGCAGGTTTGAGTTGAGTATCGCTAGGTTGCTGTGCTTCCTCACGATTTTGCTGTTGAATCTGACGTTGTTTATAGTCAGAAATATGCTCGCCTTCCAAGGTGTTTGGATCAATCACATAGGGAATTAAATGTGCATTGGTGTCAATTGCTTCGCCACCGTACTTGGTTTCAGGTAAGTACAATGGATCATAAGGTTGTACGCTAATCACATTTGCAGCACGGTCTTTTTTCAGAATCAGTGCTTCATAGGCCGCATTATGTTGAATCTGCTGTGCAGTCTTCAGCATATATTGTTGAATTGGATTGGCAAATACCACGTACAGCACTAAACCCGTTAGGAGAAAATAAATGACACGGTCATTACGGGGCGGTGCAATCGCAGGTAGTGCCTGATATTCATAATAGGCTTCAGTTTGCGCATCATCTTCAGGTTTGGTCGCGCGCCAAAATAAAATAAAGCCGACACGGGTGAATGCAATAATACTCAGCAAGCTGACCAAGAGAATAATGCCAATAATCCAGCCTTGATGTGCCATATTGGCGGTGGCTTGCAAAATAAAGACCTTGCCCAAAAAGCCACTAAACGGTGGCAAACCTGCCATCATTAAGGCAATCATGAAGTATGTGATTGCCAGTACTTTGTGTTGCTTCATTTGCGGGGCAATATTGAAGTGATCTTTAAATGCGCCACGTTGTGAGGTAATCCAGCCACACAGCAAATAGAAAGCCGCTGCAATTAAGGTACTGTGTACTAAGTAATACAGTGCGGCTGACCATGCCTGTGTGTTCAGCATCGAAATGGCGATCAGGATCGTACCAATCGAAGACAGCACCATAAAACCGACAAAACGACGTAAGCGCTCTGCACCAATTGCGCCAATGACCCCATACAGTGAGGTAATTAGACCAATCGGCAGCAACCAGTCTTGTAGGATTTTATGGCTCAGTGCATCATCAAATACGGTTCCATTGACCCGCAAAATGGCATACACACCCACTTTGGTCATGATGGTGAATAAGGCTGCCACAGGGGTTGTCGCCACGGCATAGGTTTTAGGAAGCCAGAAACCGACAGGAAGCATGGCGGCTTTAATACCAAACACCACAAATAACAGTAAGCCACCTGCCACCGCAATTTTATGTGCATCAGCATCGAGTAGCGGAATCAGACGCGCCACATCGGTCATATTTAAACTGCCGACACTGCCGTAAATCATCCCTAAACCAATTAGGAACAGGGCAGAGGCTAACAGGTTGATGGTGACGTAATGAATCCCGAGTTGAAAACGTGCTTTGCCCTGACCGTGCAATAACAACACATACGAGGCCAGCAACAAGATTTCAAAGAATACGAACAGGTTAAATAAGTCGCCTGTGAGGAATGCACCGCAAAGTCCCATGAGTAGGAAATGCACCATGGTATGAAAATAGCGACCACGTTCATCCCATTTTTTGCTGGAAAACCACAGTAATGGCAAGGCAAGTGAATAAGTCAGTACCAACATGAGGGCAGACAGTTGATCTAGCACTAAAATAATGCCAAACGGGGCGGCCCATTCGCTCAAATTATAAATAATAATTTGCCCACTGCTGACCTGAATTAAATAGCTGATCGCCGTGATTAAACCGAGCGTGGCAGAAAGATAACTAATGCCACGACGCCATGGCTGACGCCAGTCATGCGAGAGTGAACCAAAGCCTGGATTGCCTAATAGCACCAAAATAAATGCGGTAAAGGTGGGAATCAGGATGCTAAAAATAGGTGAATGCTGTAGCCAAAATTGGAGGAAATCAGTCATTATGGCTCATCCTCACGTGGGTCAAGCAGTGGATGTTCTTCTTTGGCATCGACGTGGTCTGTCCCTGTTTCATAACGGCTACGCAGCGCCAATTGCACAATAAATGCAGTGGTGGCAAAGCCAATCACAATTGCGGTTAACACCAAGGCTTGTGGTAATGGGTCGGTGACTTTTGAAGCTTCAGTCAAAATTGCAGGTGCATTGAGCTGAATACGCCCCATGCTGAATAAGAAAATATTGACGGCATAACCAATCATCGCCAAACCTAAAACCACAGGAAAGGTACGGGCACGTAAAATTAAATAAATCCCTGTCGCGACTAACATTCCAATGGCAGACGCAATTAAAAACTCAATACTAATCATTGCATTACTCCTTTGGAAGTGGGCCAGACATGCCTGAGTGACGTGAGTCGCCCAAGACAGAAATCATCAACATTACTGCGCCAACCACTGTGACATACACGCCTACATCAAATATGGCAGCCGAAGCGAGGTGCATTTCACCAATAATCGGAGGATTGACATAAATATGTGCACTGGTGAGGAATGGACGTCCCCAGAACCATGCGGCAAGTCCTGTCAGACCTGCAATACTTAAACCCACACCAATCCAAATTTCGTATAAACGTCCAGATTTGGCTTTGAGCATTTGTTCGGTCTGGTCTTGACCAAGCGCAATGTATTGGATAATCAGCGCCATTGCGGTAATTAAGCCTGCAATAAAGCCACCACCTGGTAAGTTATGACCGCGCAAGAAAATATACAGACTGACCACAAGGGCGATAGGTAAAATCCATGAGGCGGTAATCCGCAGCATCAACGGTGAAGGATTAAAGCGATAGGTTAAACCTTGGGTCATGATAGTGCCGTGCGCACGCATACCATCCATTAAACACAGCGTACCAATCGCAGCAATGCCCAAGACGGTAATTTCACCAAAGGTATCGAAACCACGGAAGTCCACCAAAATGACGTTGACCACGTTGGTTCCGCCACCGAGTGGAATGGATTGCTGATTAAAGAACCATGAAATTGAATTGTGGTCGCGAGTCATAACCAGCCACGCAATCCAGCCGATACCAATGCCGCCACCAATCGCAATGAAGGCATCTCGCCAACGACGTGAACGGCTAGATTCATACGGGGTCAATTGTGGGAGCAGCGATAGACTCATCAGCAATAAAACAGTGGTGACGACATCAACCGTGATTTGAGTTTGTGCCAAGTCGGGAGCAGACAGTCCGACAAACATCATGGTGACGACCAAGCCAACTGCACCGCTGATTAAGACAGCTTTGATGCGCTCATGGTGGAACCACAGCATCATCCAGCAGGCAGAGAACAGCAATAACCATAAAACAATGGCAATCATAGGCGCATGTGTGAGTTCACGTGTGCCAGTTGTTAATCCCTGATTGAATAATGGTAGCGCGACCATGAATACCGTAAAAGCAATGATCCACACCAAATAGCTTTGCAGTGAACCATTTTCGGTTTTACGTTTGATTTTGCGTGAAACTTGTAGCAAATGTTTTAAGAATAATTCAAACAGCAGTTTGCCTTGGAATTGACCTAAATGTGGGTCGAGGTCAATTTCACGGATTTTTCCACCTTTGGCGAGCGAAAAATAGAAAATGATCCCGCCAAGCAGTGCAATAACACTCATCAGCAGGGGAAGATTAAAGCCATGCCAAATTGCCAGATGTGTGCCTTCAAATTGCGACAGTTGGGTACTGGCACGAGTCGTGCTATTGACAATATGCTCGACCAATAAGGCAGGCATCAAGCCGACTAAAATACATAAAACAGCCAATAAAGTTGCGGGTGCACGCATGCCAAACGGAGGTTCGTGAGCTTCTTTGTTTGGGACATCTTTACCAATTGGACCATCAAAGAAAACGCCGTGTACCAAACGTATTGAATAGGCCACTGCAAAAATACCCGCCAGTGTCGCAACAATTGCAGAAACCAACAGTACAGGGCCAGATAAGTTTGCTACCAGTTCAGTGAAGAACATTTCTTTGGACAAAAAGCCGTTGGTCAACGGTACGCCAGCCATAGAGGCCGCGGTAATCATAGTGAGGGTGGCGGTAAAGGGTAATAGTTGCCATAAGCCACTAAGTTTGCGTAAATCACGTGTGCCTGATTCGTGGTCGATAATTCCTGCAATCATAAACAGGGCCGCTTTAAAGGTGGCGTGGTTGATGATGTGGAAAATTGCAGCAGCTACTGCTAACGGTGAACCAATGCCGAGTAAGCACATGATCAGACCTAAATGACTGATGGTGGAATACGCCAATAAGCCTTTTAAATCTTCTTTGAAAATGGCAAAGAATGCTGCCATACACAGGGTAAATAGACCAATAAAGGTGACTAGGTTGTGATATAACGCTGCGCCTGCAAAAATTGGCAATAAGCGCGCCAGCAAGAAAATCCCTGCTTTGACCATCGTTGCCGAATGTAGATAGGCAGAAACAGGCGTGGGTGCAGCCATGGCATTGGGTAGCCAGAAGTGAAACGGAAATTGCGCACTTTTGGTAAATGCACCCAATAAAATCAGCAATAAAGTTGGTACAAATAAATGATGACTTTGAATTTGTTCAGTCATCATTAAGATTTGGTCAATTTGATAGGTGCCTGTGATTTGCGCCAATAACACAAAACCACCGAGCATGGCGAGTCCGCCCATGCCTGTAATGGTCAGTGCCATACGTGAGCCGCGTTGTGCTGCCTCGTAATTGCTCCAATAACCCACCAATAAGAAAGAGGAAATACTGGTCAGTTCCCAAAAAGTCAGCAACAAAATCAGGTTATTGGAGAGCGAAATTCCCAACATGGCAGCCATAAACAGCATGAGGAGAACATAGAGTTTACTGAGCGAGTTTTGTGGACTTAAATAATAATAGGCATAAATAAAAATGAGTGTGCCGATCCCCGTGATCAGCAAGGAGAATAATAAACCAAGCGCATCTAGACGAAAGCTTAAATCAATCCCCAACTGTGGCAGCCAAGACCATGTTTGAATGATCGTTTCGCCATTAAAGACTGCTTTTGCTTGAGTCAGGAGCAGAATAAGACTGCTCAGACTGACGCCAATCGCCCCTAAAGCCGTTACCCCGCGTGAAAATTGTTTCAGCCACGAGACAAGGGTTGTGCCCAGTACTAACGGTAACAATATAATAATCGGTAGCACACTCATATCCATTGTCGTGAATAGGTTGAAAACCTAAAGGATGAATCTTATCTTCCAAGGATTACAGGACAGCAACACACCATCCAAAAGATTCAATCTTGAAAGCCAATCAGTCGTGTCAGTAAACACGTAGTCTATTGTTTTGATGAGCGTATTGTCGCAACTTAAACTCAAAACAAGATCATGCAAAAATAATTTTACATGGCTAGGCGGCTCAAGCAGCAAAAAATATGCTGATCTTTCGCTGACGATGCAGCGAATAAGGTTGTGCTTGGTTTGGTTAAAGCTGTGTTAAAAATATTTAGATGCGTCAATCTACAACCTAGTTGAACTATGGATGAAGTTGATCTGCATCTGCTGCATTTTTACAGCATTCACCGTGTTTGAAAGGTCAATAGACACTATTCAATGTATAAAAAAAGTTGTATTGCGCAACTTTAAAAACTACAGCAAAATCGGATTTTACTATAAAAGTTCAAAATTAATCTGATTTTATTACATGAATAAAACAACATCAATTTTTTTTGCATACAGCAAAGTCATTATATACCGTCTGTTATATGCGGGATAAAGTATTTCCTTGCTTTTTGCCCAAGTATGCGTTGAAAGACTTCGGCAATTAAGATTCAGGCAATTGATCAGGTGTTGGCTCACTATCCAATTGCTGTAAGCGTTGCAGCAATTCCTGTTTTTGTTCGGCAGTTAAATGGTTTTGAATCTGCTGCAAAATTTCAGCCGTGCCTAATTGTGTTGGGTTTTGTTCTTGTAGGCTGACGTCTTCTGTCGTGTGAGTGGTTTCTAGCACATCAGCATAAATTTCTGCAAACTGCGGTTGTAAACTTTGCCATGCGATGGGATGCAGCTGTTGATGTTCCAGTTTTAAACATTGAAAGCGTTCCGCTTGTTCCAAAAGTTCGCTGCGGTTGCCTGTGGCAATAATTTGTAAGCGCGGAAAAGCTTGATGTAAACGGGTCAGTATTTGTGCGGCCTGTTGTTGATCGAGCTGATGATCAATCTGGTCAATCAACAAAATACCATCTCCCTCGCGACACGGATACAAACTGTTTGGGTTTAGCAAACAGAGGCGACGTACAATATCGCCTACCAGAGCAATCCAGTTGCGCTGACTGTTCGACAATTGCTGATACAGCATATCTTTGCCCTGACAGCGCACCATGAGTTGTAATTTAGGCAGATGTTGTAGATATAGGTCTTCAATTTCAGGCAGCACGATTTGTAAGGCATCTTTCAGTGCTTGTAAACTCGGTGCATGCATTTGGGTATAGGCATGCAATAAGGACTGATTCAGGGTTTGTGCGAGTTCGCTTTGTTGTTGCTGATATAGCTTGTGTAAAAGCTGCGCACTTTGGGCATTTTCAATATCGGAAATTTCCCGCAACCATTCAAAAAAACGAGTAAATGTCGTGAATGGAATCGCAGCAATTTCGTAGGCATGTCCAGGTTGTAAAATCAGCGGATTATTTTTATTGAGTAAATTAACTTCATTCACGAAGCGTTCTGCAGGGTAGTAGGCAATCAGCGGTAGACCTTGCATCGGGTCATGTTTAATGGCGTGTTGATAGAGCTGCACCATTTTTTCAAGCTTGGCGGTTTCTGCTTTGCTTACTCCTACGCCGCTACTATTCAGGGTTTTATATAATTGCCAGTCACAATGTTGGGTGCTTTCAATTTGCGTGTTGCTTGATTCTGCCAAACTGCCTATTTCTGCTGGAATTTCCACACAAACATCAATTTTAGCTTGCAAGCGGTTGAACAAAATATCTTGATCTTGCATCACCAAACCCGCAGTGCGTAAGTCTTTATAGCGAGCGGCAAACCAAGTCAGTGCTTGATAACTAAATCGTAACAGCGAGGTTTTACCCGCGCTTTGGTCTCCTAAAATAAGGGTGATGGGAAGATCGTGATAATTGAGTTCGAGTTTTAGGTCTGCAAAATGGGTGATGTGTCTGAAATGAACCGATGTAATTTTCATAGCGCACCTGCTGCAATTACCCCACCGCTTTGCGTAACGATGTCGGCATTTTTATTTTCAGTTGTTGTACCAAATCGTAAATATGATGAATATTTAAACTGACTTTAGCACGTGTGCATGCCACATACAGTAATCTTAATTCTTCATCGCTAATTTTATGCTCTTTGTCGTTCAGTTTAAATTGGTAGTCGTCTTCAATATGTACCCGATTCCATTCTAAACCTTTGGCTTTATGCGCTGTCGAAATAATATAGTCGGCTTGGTCAATTGGGGTGATTTTTGCCAACGCCCGTTTGAGTGGATTAGTACCATGATCATCCACCAGTTTGACCAAAGGTTTAATGTCGCTGCCATCGTTGGTTTCACAATATTCATGTACATCATGCCAAGAGTTAAACCATGCCAGTTCTGGAACGTCGGTCACACGTTTGCCTTGTTTGAGCATCGCGGCAGCATCCACAAAACGGTTTAAGCGCACATGGTCGGCTTGCAGACTGACTTTATCGCCATGCACTAAACCTGCCAGTAGCAGTTCCATGGCACGGGCGTTGGTACGGCATAAAATCGCATCACGCATTTTGGTATGCGGTTTGTTGACCACTTTGGAATGTAATTCTGGATTGCCCAAGAGTGGCACGGTTTCATTCAGCCCACCTAAAATGGCATTGGCGGTCAGGGCAATTTCTTCACCAAAACGGAACGATGTGGTCAGTCGTGATTCAGGCAAAGGTAATTGCTGCATGGCATTGATTGCACCACGCCAAGCATAGATTTGCTGATGCGCATCGCCCACATAAATCACTTGAGTATTACGTTGCTTGAGTAAAATGCCCAGCATGAGCGGGTCGGCATCTTGAGCTTCGTCAAACAGCACATAATCGGCAGGAATGTTGGGTTCAGACAAGGCCCAAAGTTTCAGATAAATATCGTGTCCAATGCCTGCCTGATGATTCGGGTCAATTGACTCCAACCAGCGTCGTTCTACCGCAGGATAAAGATGCTTTTGTAAGGTGTCGATGTCATCTGGATGCAACCAACTGGGTGCTTGTAAATGTCGTGGGGCAGGGTATTGCGAACTGGTCGAGCAGAAATGACTCACAGCATTGGCCACCAAGCTGGCTAAACGACTTGGCATCAACACATATTTTTCATAGCGCCCGCCCATCATACGTCTAAGGGTAATCGGTTCTAAACGATACTCTTTGGCAATAAAACTTGGACTTAAACGGGGTAGGCGTAATTTGTCGGTGACTCCACGTGGAACGCTGCGATAAGCAAGCGAGTGAAAAGTACGACAATCGACCTGACGATGGAATTTACTTTGTGCTTCTGCGGCAATGGCTTTGTTAAATGCCAAGTACATGCCACGCCGTTCTGGCATGGCATCACTGATCATTTGTAAGGTCGTGGTTTTACCTGTACCTGCATAGGCAATCACTTTAAAAGATTTGCCCAGACGTGCATTATCTATAGCAGTGGCTTGCTCATAGGTCGGGCGAGGCTTGGTGATTACAGACACAGATCAGGGTTGGCTTTTCGCGTTAATGGCTACGGTTGGCTTTTTCAACCAAGCCTGATAAACCTTGACGACGAGCCAATTCATTCAGTACCACTTGCGGTTCAATATCGAAATAACCCAACATGACAATGCTGTGGAACCATAAATCGGCCACTTCATAAATCAGGTCATTTTTGTTGTTGGCATTGGCTTCGGTGTTGAAATCTTTGGCGGCAATAATTGCTTCCACGGTTTCTTCACCGACTTTTTCCAAAATTTTATTCAAGCCTTTATGGTATAGCTTGGCTACATAAGATGAGTCAGGATTAGCGGTTTTGCGCTCGCTCATCATTTGCCCTAAATAAGCCAAAACTTCAACCTGTTCAGCTTGTGCCTTTGATTGGCTCATGGCTAAGGTGTGAGCATTGGCGGCTTGTTCACCATAAATTTGATTCGGGTCTTTCAGCTGTGCATCTACAATTTCCCAACCATTGGCGGTGAGTTTGCGATAGAAACAAGATTCACGCCCTGTGTGGCAAGCAATTCCACCATGTTGTTCAATTTGCAGGATAATCACATCGGCATCGCAGTCCAGACGAATCTCGTGCACAGTTTGAAAGTGTCCAGATTCTTCACCCTTGTGCCACAATTTATTGCGTGAACGTGAAAAATACACCGCCTGATTTTTTTCGGCAGTCAGTGCCAAGGCTTCACGGTTCATCCACGCCACCATCAACACACGTCCTGTTTGATGATGCTGTGCAATGGCAGGCACTAATCCTTGTTCGTTAAATTTTACTTCATCGAGCCATTGCAAGTTATTCATGAGTTGTTCACCAAAATTAATTTAAATTGTATGGACGCTATTTTCTGAGCGCACGATTTTGCATCGTCCCTATAGTGTACGTGATTCAAGACAATTTACCTAAATTATCTTGCCAGATTTGTACTGTCAAAGCGTTTGCATAAATTGAGGGAAGTTTTGTTTTTCCACCATTTCCAGAAATTCATCGCCCAAACGCTGACTTTCTGCCACCGATTGTTTCCATAAGCGAATGCGCTGTGCCTGATCTAAACCTTTTAAGGTGAAGTCTTTACGATCGGGCAAACGGCCTAAAGGCAAGCTGCTTAAATATTCTGCCGAAGGTGATAGCAAGAGTGTCCGGGCCTGATTTTCAGGATTGGCTTTACGATGCTTCAACATTTTATCAAACCAGCCAGGGGTAATGCTGTCGGTAAAGTGTGGGTACAGCACAATGCCCTGACTTTGGTAAGGTAAATCTAGATGGTAGTCAATTAAGCCACCATCCCGATAACTGCCCACGGGCGCATCAGGAATGTCACGAATAGCAGACATCACCCCGGGAATAGACGCTGAGGCGAGCAGCCACGGTGCGACATTCTGCTCATTCAGGGCTTGGTAATGGGTGACAAAATCATCCTCTACCATAAACTGCTGACCTTGCGCAGGTTGGCTGATGACGCGTTGCATAAATAAGCGGTTATGTTTGCGCGCAATGGCATTGCTACCAATAATTCCAGCCACAGATGCTAGCAAAGGCAAGGCTTGGTCACTTTGGAAAATATGTTGAGCTTTGACGGAAATGACCGTGAGGTGATAGTCAGGATGCTGAATCAGTTGTTGTTGCTGTCCCTGAATCAGTTCAAACAGCATATTTTGACAAATCTCAGCGACTTCTTGGCGCGACATTTTTTTATGAAAATACAAGTTGGTATATAAATCGGACAGGCGTTCAGTGCCTTGTTTTGCGCCCCACGCCAAAATACTGGCAAAGCGCCAACTGCCAATTGAAGAACCGACCACAGTACGACGCTTTGGGGCTTGGGCAAAAAACTCGCCAAAAATAGCTTGGTCTAAGCCTTGAATGCCAATACCTTTGGGGCCGCCTGCTGCACCTGGAATAATATCGACGTGTTGGGCATGTAAGCCTTCTTGTTCAATCAGTTGGCGTGCCAGATGTCCTGCGCGAATACTGAGTGCAGGGGCACGTTTATGCAAAAGCTGAGTCATGCTTGATCTATAACGCTACAAATGTGCATTAATTGTAGGCGTGGTGATTTTTGCAACAATGGCGAGAGGCATCATTTGGTGACTGATGAGTCATGCGGTAGTTTTTAGGATGAGTTAGAGAAAATCAGCGTGATAAAAAAGCCTGCTTTAAAACAGGCTTTCTAATTTTTTTATCGTCTAATCAGTTTGTTATCAAACAATGTAACTTTATTTGACTACGCGCCAAACCGCCAAAAAGCTTGCTAAGGCAATCAACACAATAGACACATACCACGGTGCAATAATTGCAATGGATAGGAAAATGGCCATGATGCTGCCAAAAATCCAACTGCGTTTTTGCTGATGTTCCATTTGCAAGCGCATGCTTTGTAATTCATGCAATTGTTTGGAATGCCAAGCCGATTGGTTTTTTAAACCATTTAAACTGTCAATCATTAAACTTGGTAAGTCTTGCGCACCCAGTAACAGGTCGGGAATTTGCTGCCCAATTTCTTTGACATTTTTGACTGGATTCATATTGGCTTTAATCCAATCCGTTAAAATTGGTTTTGCCAGTTTCCAGATATCCAGTTCTGGATATAAGTCTGTGCCCAAGCCTTCAACATGCACCAATGTTTTCAGGAGTAGCATCAATTGCGGTGGAATTTCCAAATGGAAACGACGTGCAATATCCATGACCTGAATCAGAATGCCTGCAAAGTCCAATTCGTGCATCGGTTTAGACACCATTGGCCCGACAGTACGGCGCATTTCACGGGCGAGAGCATCTTGATCTGTGCCCGGTGGAATCCAGCCAGCTTGGTGTACCACTTGAATCAGCTGCATAAAGTTGCTGTTCATCACCGCCAGCAACATACGTGCTACGGTCATTTGGTCATGCTTGGACAGCTCGCCCATAATCGCACAATCTAGCGCAATAAAACGCGGATTATTCGGATTGATGGTTTCCACAAAGACGTTGCCAGGATGCATATCGGCATGGAAAAAGTTGTCACGGAACACTTGGGTAAAGAAAATCGTGAGGCCTTTTTCTGCCAAATCGGCACGATTCATCCCCAAACGATCAAAGGTTGCCGTGTCGGAAATTGGCACACCTGTAATGCGCTCTGCCACCATCACATCTTTACTGTCCATATAGACTTCAGGCACGTACATCATGCTTGAGCCTGTAAAGTAGTGACGCATGCGGCGGGTGTTATCCGCTTCTAAGGTCAAATCCAGTTCGTTGAGAATAATTTGACGATAGTCCTGAATAATTTCAGATAAATGTAGAGCGCGTGCCGCTTCCAGACGTTTTTCCAGTGCTGCACCGAGCCATTCCAGAATTTCAAAATCTTGTAGAATTTGCTGGCGAATATCGGGACGGGTGACTTTAACGACGACTTCACGACCATCATGCAAGGCAGCGGTATGGACTTGCGCAATGGAGGCTGCTGCTAAAGGTTGCTCATCAAAACGGGCAAACAGGGTGTTGATGTCTGCCTTGAGCGATTGCTGAATTCGCATTTGTGCCACGTCAGAACCGAATGGTTTGACACGGTCTTGTAGCAACACCAATTGCTGTAAAACTTCAGGCGGAATCAGGTCACGACGCGTAGACAGCAATTGCCCAAGTTTAATTGCCAATGGTCCCATTTCTTCTAAAGCTTCTTTGAGCTTCAGCGGGTTTTTACGTTCTTTACTTGACCAAGCCGCAGGGTGCATGCGAATAAAACTGAGCGCATGACGTGCCTTTTCTGGTAGTTCTTCCGCAGGAAACAACGTGTCGAGTCTATAGTGCGCGGCAATGCGCCAAAGTTCGAGTAAACGTGAAACGTGCGGAATCATAAAGACTTATTCCCTAGGGTTGAGTGGAGTTTAAGGTGTCAGAAGCGGTATCTGGCTGTGCATCAAGCTGCGCTTGTAGCTGTTGAATTTTGGCTTCGGCGCGGTCTAAATTTTGTTGAAAAATGCGCGTGTCTTGTTGTAAGTCATCCATTTGCCAGCGTGGGGCAAATAGACCACTGTCTTCTTTTAGGGCATCTTCAGCAAAGAACAAATGGCTGTGTAGACTGCGTTTTAAATGCTTGGGTGCAAGCTGAATTTTGCCAACTTCATGAGCCAAAGCAGGACCAATCCAAGGGCTTAAATGTGCGGCCAAGTCTAGTTCAGCCTGCTGCATAATGCGCTGAATATCTTGTAAAAGATGATAGTCACCTTGTAGGGGAATATTGCCCACTTCATCGGATAGCAACAGTTTGAGCAATTGCACCACATTTTTAACATGCAAAGTGGTCGTTGCGGGGCTGATATTTTGCGCTTGATCAAACCTTGCGAAGCTAGAGCGCTTCTCATGCTCAAAAATAGAAGGCTGCTCGCTGTGACCTGTTGCAGTAGGTTCTAAACGAACTTTGTTGTCATCAAAAAAGACATCTACAGAAAGCTGTGGCGAATCGAGCACCACACGCAACATTTTGCCGTGTAGTTGGTTGAGCTGGATGCGAGTAATCGCATCCAAATCAATAACATGATGAATCAGTTTCTCAACTGCACCAAGGGCGAGAATTGACCACATTGCGGTACGCCTTAGAGTTTAAAACCACGGTGAACGGCAACAATACCACCAGTCAGGTTGTGGTAATCACAGTTTTGGAAGCCTGCCTGTTCCATCATGCCTTTTAAAGTGCGTTGATCTGGGTGCATACGAATAGATTCAGCCAAGTATTTGTAGCTTTCTGAGTCGTTTGCGACAATTTTACCCATCAATGGCAATGCTGTGAATGAATATAAATCGTAGAGTTTTGAGAACGGTTCAAATACTGGTTTTGAAAATTCTAAAATCAATAAACGACCACCCGGCTTGAGTACGCGGTACATCGCTGCCAAAGCTGCATCTTTATCGGTCACGTTACGTAAACCAAATGAAATAGTCAGTAAGTCAAAGCTGTTGTCTTCAAATGGTTCTAAAGTTTCGGCATTCGCCAATACGAAATCGACATTGGTACAGCCTGCATCAATTAGACGGTCACGGCCAACATTCAGCATAGATTCGTTAATATCTGACAGTACCACATGACCTGTAGGGCCAACTTCACGGCTAAAGACTTTGGCTAAGTCACCCGTACCGCCTGCAATGTCCAGTACGCGCTGACCACGACGTACACCTGACATATTAATCGCAAAGCGTTTCCATAAGCGGTGAATACCAAATGACATTAAGTCGTTCATAATGTCGTATTTGCTTGCAACCGAGTGGAAGACTTCTGCGACTTTCTGGGCTTTATCTTCACTGCTGACGGTTTGGTAGCCGAAGTGTGTGGTTGCACCGACATTGCCTGTGTTGGCACCGCGCGGCAAATTATATTTTGGCACTGAACCCGTAACAGGTGTATCCGTTAATTTTTGTTCTAAAGATTGTTGCTGACCTTGTGGAGCGCCTTGCGGTAGAGGTTCGGTTAAGAATGGACTCACTTTGTCTGTTGGTTGTGCCGACTCGGGAGTAGCGGTAGGCGTTTGATTTTCATTCGACATTGGAGTCACTCCTCAGGATAAAAAGGCTTAAGGCTGCAGTGTATGCATGATGACAGATTCTAAGCACTTGTACAGTAATCATCATGCAATTGTTATGAATAATATACAGAAAAAACCAAAGATAGCGTAAGTGTGCTGAATAAGTGTTGGTTATTTCACACATTGGGATTATGAAAATGGATGTAAATCACCTGCATGTACTTTGGCAATAATTTCCCGTTCTGTGGTAGTAAATTGCTTCACAAATTTCTCTGCAGACTTTAATGGTTTCATGGCTAAAAAGCCATCTTGCATAAACTCATACATAATTTGAAAACTGTATTTTTGCGCCGCGCCTTTACACATTTTAAAAGCGGTATAGACCACAAAAGAGCGCATATATTTATCTAGGTTTTTACCCAGTTCATCCAACATATTTAATTGTTTTAAGCGTGCTTCGCCCTGATCGAGCTTTAAATAAGTCAGACGCATCATCTCATCATTTAAAGGCATATTTTCAGGATAGTCCTGTAGCAATTGTATCGCGACTTGTTCATCTAACTGCACTGCCAAAATCGCCAGACTTACCCCAGAAGTCCCTGTTTTTATTGCATTTTCAGGGATGATTTTTTCAGCTTTGTGTGCATATTTCAGTAGGCGAGCAATTTGACCTGCCAAAGCGTCAAAATCTGGACCGCCATATAAGCGGTTTAAAAAATATTCGGCCATCAAGACATTGTGCTTTTCGGCAAACTGTGTGGCATGGGTGCGTTGCATACGCTGTTTTTGCCATGCTTGAACATCTTGTAAGCGTTGAAAAAGCATAGGATTTTTATGATATTTAAATTGATAATACAGTTCTAACAGCTCATCTAAAGCAGCAAGTTTAGACATAGGGTGTCTCATTATTGAGTTGAATGGGCAAATCTTAATGTGAGTTTGATCTCGTCGCTATGACAAATTACACAGAATTCCAAACGGCAAAGGTCAGTGTGTGAGATTAATCTACAAAAATAAGCGAAAAGTTGTTAAAAAATGGGTCGATATTCGTATACTGATCAAAGTCTGTCGCTCATTCTAATATCGTAAATATAGACGAATGATCAGCAGAGCTTAAATAATACAACAATAGGGTAGATGATGTCACAAGCACATACTGAATTTAAACTCATGGAAGAAGAACAACTTTCAGTCGAGCTAATTGAAGCCCAATATGCTTTAAAAAACACCAAAGGTGAAAAAAATGCCAAAAGTTTGCTGATTTTAGTGAGCGGCATTGAATTGGCGGGTAAGGGTGAATCGGTTAAACAATTAAGAGAATGGGTCGATCCGCGTTATTTAAGGGTAAAAGCCGATGCGCCACACCCGTTTAATCCCAAACAGACACTTTGGCAGCCTTATGCACGTTTTATTCCTGCCGAAGGTCAAATAATGGTGATGTTTGGCAATTGGTATAGTGACTTATTAAGCACAGCCATGCATGTGTCTAAACAAATTGATGACACCATGTTTGATAACTATGTCGAAAAAATGCGTGCCTATGAAGAAGACTTAAAAAATAACCATGTGGATGTCATTAAAATCTGGTTCGATTTATCGTGGAAATCACTACAAAAACGACTAGATGATATGGAACCGAGCGAAGTGCATTGGCATAAATTGCACGGCTTGGATTGGCGCAATAAAAAGCAATATGACAGCTTGCAAAAGCTGCGCCAACGCTTTACCGATGACTGGATTATGATTGATTGCGAAGATGAAACCATCCGCGATCAACAATTTGCACAGCATATTTTGCGTGCTTTAGAGCATTGTCCTGTGCATCCGACCAGTTCGGGGGGTACTTGGCAAGCTGCAGAAATTCCTGAAGTTTTGCTCAACCCCGTATCTGAATCGGTCAGTGATGATGAGTATAAAACAGAGTTAAAGAAACTCACTAAAAAAGTGGCAGATGCACTGCGTTTTGATAACCGTAATGTCAGCCTGGTTTTTGAAGGGATGGACGCAGCAGGCAAAGGCGGCGCGATTAAGCGGATTGTAAAAAAACTGGATCCGCGTGAATACGAAATTTATACCATTAGCGCCCCTGAAGCCTTTGAAATCAGCCGTCCTTATTTGTGGCGTTTTTGGACGAAAATTCTGCCTGAAGAAAAAATCAATATTTTTGACCGTTCTTGGTATGGGCGGGTATTGGTGGAACGTGTAGAAAGTTTGATTAGTCCACTGGAATGGCAGCGTGCCTATGACGAAATCAACCGATTTGAACAAGACTTAAATGACCATCAAACTGTCGTGATTAAATTTTGGTTAGCCATTAGTAAAGATGAGCAAGAGCTGCGTTTTAAAGCACGTCAGGAAACCCCACATAAGCGTTTTAAAATTACAGATGAAGATTGGCGTAACCGTAGCCGATGGGATGATTATTTGGTGGCTGCGGCAGATATGCTGCAGCGTACCAGTACTGAATATGCACCGTGGCACATCATTCCAAGTAATGACAAAAATGCAGCACGTTTGGAAATTTTAAGAACTATCTTAAAACAACTCAAGGCAGAATAATCTGCCTTGAGGATGTAAAGTCTGTGTGTTGAGTCAGCTTGATTTAAGAATTAAGCATTCACAACTTTGGCTTGTTTAAGCTGAATGCTTTTTGCTAGTTTGTAGCTTTCTTCAACATGCGTTTCGGCAATTTTTTTCATAATAAAATAACCTAACCCTGCAGCCACCATTTGACCACCCAATGGAATAAACTTGGTGACTTGTTTGGCAATGTATTTGGCTGCAACATTATTCAGGGATTTTTTTACTGCAGTGCGCGCTACGACTAAACCTGAAAATTCTACACCGCGTTTACGCAATTCGCTCCAGTGGACTTTTCGGGTTTCAGGGTCGTACACACTGATTTGCTCAGGAGATAAGCCAAAACGTGCATTAATTTCTGGAACCAGTTGCGACAAGATGCCCACATCAATGACAACGTCTAAGAACGGCACAGGAATGACGGCTGCACCTGCAGAAAAATAGGCACGTTTTTTGACCAGTTCTAGGCATTCTGCACGAATCATTTCCAAGTCTAGGCTTGGATCAATACTGTCTGGAATTGTCTCTCTTTTTATCATAAGTACAACCTTAAAATGGCGGATAATCGTATGCTGTTTGGTAAATTAAACCACTTTATTCAAAGCACTTTTTGAATAAAGTAGGTAATAAAAGTATGCTTGTAAAGTGGCATACACCGTTGTAAGTGTATAGCCAATAATCTTTATTCTTTTGTTGTGCTTGAGGCAAATGATAGATCAACGGCCTTCTAGTACATTTAATACATTCTTATTCAAAATAAATTAAAGGATACCTTATGGCGATTCATGTCATACAAAGCCAACGTATAGAAGTTTTAGTCAATGAAATGCTGAAAACCATACGTCAACCGACATCGAATCCGCTTCAGGTGCTACAAACCCAGCATTTTATTGTGCCTTCAGTGGCAGTAGAAAAGTGGCTGACGGAAAAAATAGCCGAGCAAAAAGGCATTAGTGCCAATACTGAATTTCATCATCGTATTCGTGCCTTTCAATGGGCCGCTTATCAGGCAGTTTTAGACGATAAAGATCGGGTGCGTCAGGCAAATATTCCGCGTATTGTGATGCAATGGCGTGTGTTTTATGACTTACAACCGTGGATACAACACGAACAAAACCCACTTCCTGCCGAGCATGCTTTACATCGTTTGATTCAGCGAATTTATGACAGCGCAGAGCAATTGTCACAGGGTTTAGAAAAGCAGCTCAAAAAGCAAAACATGCTGTATTGGGTGGCAGATAAAGTTTCACGTTTATTTAGCAATTACATGGTTTATCGTGGTTTTTGCCAAAAAGGCTGCGAGGGTGTCTGCCAATGTCAAAGCAATTGGTTAGCGGTTTGGGGACAGCAGAAACGCCTGAACTTAAAGCAGCAAATTTATATCCCTAAAAACTTTGAGAGCGAAGAAGAAAAACAAGCGGCATTGGAAATAGCCGCATTTACTCAAGAGCAAGCCGAAGAATTAGAGCAATGGCAAAGTTGGTTGTGGTTGCATATTTTTCATGCAGATTTTGAAAAAATGCAGGAGATTGATCTGCAATTTTGGCAAGCTTTGGGCGAGCCTGAAAATCCAAATTCGTGTATTAACAAATTACCCAAACAGTTGGTGATTTTTACCTTATTGGATTTGCCGCCAAGTCAGTTGCTGTTTATCCGCCGTTTGGCGCAGTATATGGATATTTTTATTCTGCATTACAACCCATCGCAAGAATATTGGGCAGACATGGTCGATCCTAAGTGGAAATTAAACATGGATGCGCGAATCAAAAGTCGTTTTATTCGTGAGATGGAAAGTCAAAATAAAACCGTAAGTGATGATGATATTGCTGCATATATCAAAAAATATAATGGCGAATTTAATGCCGATATGCGCGAGTCACATCATCCTTTGCTGACACGCTTTGGTAAACAGGCACGTGATCACTTTTCTTTATTGGCGGCGTTGTCAAGTGGTGATGAAGGCGAGTGGTATGATCTTTTCCCTGAAGAAGAGCCGCAGCATTTACTGGGTAAAATTCAATCGGATGTATTGAATTTGGTTGAGCCAGTCGCGCAGGCGTATGACTTAGATCCTGCCGATGAGTCATTGCAAATTCATGTGTGTCATTCAAGTTTACGTCAGCTTGAGGTACTCAAAGATCGTTTAATTGCATGGCTAGGACAAGATGACAGCCGCCAAGCCAGTGATATTTTGGTATTGAGTCCGAAACTCAAAGAACAAGAGTCTTTAATTCGCAGCGTATTTGCTGCACCGCCAAGTGAGCGTGATCTCTATCAGAAAGGACAACAAAAAGCACAGCAGAATCAAGCTACTTTAGGGCATCAACTCAGTCAAGATAGTGTGTATTTGCCTATTCAAATTGCAGGCATCAGCTCTTTAGACATTCATAATGCTTGGCGTGCGGTGGTTGGGCGTATAGCGCTAGTACAAGGACGTTTTAGCTTTGAGGAGTTTGGCGACTGGTTGAGTTTGGCTGCCACACAACAGCGTTATGCCTTGAATTTAAACAACATTGAGCGCATGAATGAGTTGTTGGCCAATGCAGGTTTTAAACGTGGTTTAGATGCCGAGCATTTAAAACGCAGCCTGAGTGCAGATGATCAAGATTATCGGTTCAGCTTAAAGTTTGCTTTAGATCGTTTGGCTTTGGGCGTTGCAGTGCCAGAGCATTGCGTGGTTCAGCACACTTTAAGTTATGCCGATGTGCAAAGTAGCGATTTTGAATTGATTTTTAAACTGGTTCAAATTTATCAGGATTTTGCACAGCGCCGTGATTGGCTAATTCAGCATGAATTGGGGCAAGCCAAAACGGTGGAATATTGGCTTAAACAACTGATGCAAGACCTGAGTGAGTTTCAGGATGCAGGGGTAGATGTGTTGGCATCGGTGTTTAGTTTGGTGCAAAAACATGACCGTATGCTGACCTTAGCCAGTTATTTTGATGTGCAGTCGGGTCAAGATTTGCGTCATTTAAGCTTACCGCTGGATTATATTCTGCAAGAAATTTCAGCCCAGCTCGAAACCCAACTCGAACAAGCCAGTCCATCGGGCGCCATTACCTTTAGCCAAATTGGTGCAATTCGTCCGCTGCCATATAAGTTGATTGTGATGTTGAATTTGGACAATGGCGTGTTCCCAAGTCGTGATCAGCAATTGGCTTTTGATTTGATGCAACTATTAAAACCACAACTGGGAGATCGTTCACGCATTGAGGATGATCAGGGGGCGTTTTTAGACAGTTTATTGTTGGCGCAAGACAGTGTTTGGTTATTTTATAACGGTTTTGATGTCAGTGATGGCGAGGTGCGCGATCCATCCGTGCTGGTGCAGGAATTTGTGCAGCATTTGGAGTTGATTGTGAAACATCCCGATGAAGCTAGCGATTCACGCTTAAATTTGAATGGTGTCGAGATTCCCGCACAATTGAAATCTCTTTATCACTTACATAGTTTGCAACCTTTTGATCAACTGCGTTTTGCCGAAAGCCGTGAAGTTCGCTTTAAAGATCAATGGTATCGGGTTGCCAAACAAATGCAGCAAGAAACCACACCACGCGAAGCATGGTTTGGTGAATATCCATTATTGCCACAAGACGTGGTGGTACTCGACAGTATGCAATGGATTCGAGATGTATGTTTCCCTGCACGTGCCTATTTAAAAGCGATTGGAGTCGAAAATTTACAATCCGACACTGCTGCAATGAACCATGAGCCACTGATTTTAAATGGCTTGGAAAAATATAGTGTGCGTGATTTTTTACTGCAACATGGCACGCAAGATGCAGAAAGCTTGTTGCAAGATACTTTACCTGTGGGCAAAACTTTAAATGCCACGTTTAAAACGGGACTGCAAGAACAGCAATATTTACGTGACATACTGCAGCAGTTTGCAGATGAGGCAACCGCAACAACGCAACAGCTTTGGAAAATGAATCCGCATTTGCATATCCGTATTCAAGTGCCTGAACAGCCTACAAAGCTTTGGTGTAGCGTGGTGGCAGCGAGTGCCAGACCAAAAAAATATGCCGAAGTATGGTTGGAATATCTGTTCTGGGTGGCTTATCAGAACACAGAACAGCAAGATTTAGAGCGGATTGTGGTGTGTAAAGATGCGGTGATTCATTTTGCCAATATCCATGCACAGCAAGCACACGAGTATTTAGCCCAGTGGTTTGAGTTCTGGAAACACGCACAGCAATATCCTGTGTTATTGCCTGCGGCTTTGGTTTTAAAAATGAAAGATAAAAAAGAATTTGAAATTCAGTGGGATGAAGCTCAGTCCGATCAAGTTTTGAATATGGAAAGCTTCGTAAAACATTGGCATGACGGTGCTAGGAGGAGCTTTATTGATGAAAGTGAGAAAAATCACCCAGACTGGTCATTTATTTTTCAAGACAGTGAAACTGAACCGTTGTTGATTGAGGCATTTCAGCAATATAGCCATCGACTGTATCAGCCCATCATTGAAAATTATGAATCTGCGAAAAATCTTCAAAAACAAGGGGAATCTGCGTGAACTCATCTAGCCCATTCCCAATTTGTTATGACCCAATTCAAGAGATGCAATTTAAAGGCTTGCATTGGATTGAAGCATCGGCAGGTACAGGAAAAACCTATACTTTATCTAGTTTGATGGTGCGGATTTTCCTGAAAGATTATTTGCCTAATCAAGTGATTGCGACCACATTTACCCGTGCCGCCGCAGCCGAGCTAAAAAGTCGTATTCGTGCACGCTTGCTTGAAACCCAACAATATATCGACCAGTGTTTAAATCAGTCTTTAGATCAACGCGCCCTTGCAGAGAAAATTGCACAACTACAAGATCCTTTACTCAAACATATTTTGCAGAAATATCGTTTAAAACTGGACTATGCCAGTTCACGTTTGAAGTTGGTGAGTGCGCAACTGGATGAGCTATTTGTAGGAACATTAGATAGCTTTAGCCAAAAATTATTGCGTGAATTTTCCTTTGAAAGTGGCAAAATTGAGCGCGCCAATATTACTGACCAAGCATCGGTCTATACCGAACAATTGCTGCATGATGTGCTGCGTGAATGGATTCAGGCACAGCCTCAGCATGTTGTGGACTATATGCTGTTATGTGGGCGGTTGAAATCGGCAGCCGATTATGAGGGTTTGGTCAATACCAGTTTAAATTTTGCATCGGCAGAGATTCAAGGCATAGATCAGGCACAGTTGGAGGTTCAGGATTTAGCAGAGGCGTTGCAGAATTTAGCCAGTATCACCATGACGCAAATTGAAGAATTAAAAGAATATTATGATGGTGAATATAGCTTTAATTTTTCCCATTATGTCGCGGGCAGTGACAAGAAAAAATTACATCCACTATTTACTGTCACGTTGCCCAAACTGATTGAAATGCTGCAGCACAATCCGTTAGAGCAGTATTTTAATCTGCATTTAAGCGATGGGTTTAACGAAGTTCTTGGGTTGTATCTCACCGCTGAAGGTAAGCCAAGATCGGCAATTTTTAATAAAGCCAAAGCACCGTGTACCCAAGACGTGCAGGATGCTTTTTTTGATCATCCTGTGATCCGAAAAATCAAAGCGGTGGCGGATGCCAAACTGCAATTTGAAAGCCAGATAGATTTGGTGGATACCAACTTAAAAATTTATTTGGTGCAACGAGTCAAACAGCGCTTACCACAGTTGTTGCAGCAAAAAGGTGAAACCACCTTTGCGCAACAAATTCGCACCTTGGCAGAAGCTTTACATGGTGAGCGCGGACAGCGATTTGCACAATTTGTACATACACGTTATCCACTAATTTTGGTGGATGAATTTCAGGATACTAACCAAGACCAAGATGACATGCTCTCGCAAATTTGGCGTAATCCAAAGTGGTATGCGCGTGGTTGTATGATTATGGTGGGCGATCCTAAGCAGGCGATTTATGGTTTCCGCGGTGGTGATATGCTGACCTATAACAATGCCCGCGATGATGTGCTGAAAAAACAAGGTCGCATTTACTCGCTCAGACAAAATCATCGTTCAGTGAAAGAGCTGGTCAGTGTGGTGGATGAGTTATTTCAACGCCAACCCGCTTTTGGTGAAAAAGTGATTTATGATCCTGTCATTGCAGGTTCACGTCCTCATCCTGCCTTAATGGATCGGCAACAGGCCAATCCCGCACCGCTGCGTTGGGTAACGGTGGAACATGATCAGGATGAGTCCATTCAAATTGCACGAAAAATTCGCGAGTTATTAAATCAAGGCATTGCAGGCGATTTATATTTTGATCACTCTTCAGGCAAAGTCGCTTTACAAGCCGATGATATTGCCATTTTATCGACCAGTCATCAAAAGCTTGATCAAGCCCAATACGAGCTTGAACGGATTGGAATTCAGGTCAATAGAAGTAGTCAGCGCAGTGTTTTTACAGGCTTTTTAGCCAAAGATGTGGCGGCAATTTTAACTGCAATTTTACATCCTTATGATGAAGCCAAGGTCAAGCGTGCCTTACTGACACGTTTATTGGGTTATAACCTGCAACAGTTGATTGAACTTGAGCAACAGGGGTTAGGTCAGTTTATTTATGACTTCGACTGCATTCGGGAAATGTGGGTCAATAAAGGCTTTTTAACCGCATGGAATTACTGCCTGAACTTATTTAAAATTTGGGAAAATTTGGTGGCAAAACGCAGTTTTGACAATGAACGGCATGTGGTGAATTTACGCCATTTAACCGAATTGCTGAGTCGTCAAAGTGAACGCCATCAAGGGGCTTACATGCTGTATTACTGGTATTTACAGCAAGTTGAATCACCTGCCAAACGCGATTGGGAAATTGAACGAAAACTTTCTAATGCGGCAGGCGTGAAATTGATGACCATTCACCAGTCCAAAGGCTTGGAGTTTAAAGTGGTCTTTTTGATGTCGGCAGATCAGCCGCCCAAATCTGACAAGTCTGCTTTGGTGTTTGCAACGCAGGAAGAGCAAGGCATTGAGCAACGTATCATTGCCATTAAACATAAAGACATAGATGCCACAGCAATGCAGCAGCACAGTGAGCGCCGTTTGGCAGAGTTGAATCGGCTTTGGTATGTGGCACTCACCCGTGCCAGTTATCGGGTCTATGCGATGCTAAAACAGCCTACGCCTGCAAAAGAAGGTAAAAAAGAGGCTGCACCAAAATCTGCTGGTTTAAATGTCTGGCGTTTACAAGCGCCAAGTTCAGCAGAAATTGCAGCAGCATGGAGCTGTGATGAAGCACCTCTGACACAATTGGCGGCAGCATTACAACTTGAACAAGTGCAAGAAATTAAGATTGAAGCTGCAGATTTTCCGCAGCGTCGCTTTTATCCACGAACCAAAACCAGTTTTAGTGGCTTGGCACAACATTTACCTGCCGCCATGCGTAGCGATACTTTGGCATTGGCAAGCGAGGAGCAGGCTGCTGCTGCCGACGAAATCAATCAGGAACCTGTCGAAACGGAACAGGAAATCGTACAGGTGGCTCAACCGATTGCATGGATCAAAGCTAATTTTCAGCGTGGTACTCAAGCGGGGAGTTTTTTACATAAACTCTTTGAATATATCGACTTTCAAGCCAGTCATGATGACATTTTTGAAGAAGTCAAACGCCGTTTTCATAACGACAAAGAGTTTAATTCAGATGTGTTATTGGTAGATTTGATTGCAAAACTCGACACTGCCAAAGGCAGCGCGACTGTGCAGGAAGCAGATATTTTTGCGCACATGACCGAGTGGCTGAAGGATGTGTTGAATACTCCTTTGCACGATACTTTCCAGCTTTCCGCCTTATCTACTGCACATTATTTATCAGAGTTTCCATTCTATTTGGCGTTGGCAGATCAGCGCTTATTTATTCAAGCAATTCAGCAATTGTTTGAAGATGCGGGACATCCTATTCAAGATTTAAATGAAGCCGCTACTGCGCGTTATCTGACAGGCTCAATTGACTTGGTTTATTTTGATGGGCAGTGTTATCACATTGCCGACTATAAGAGTAATTATTTGGGTGCTGATCAGCGCGATTATGAAAAAACCAACCTTGAACACAAAATGACCCAATCGAGTTATTGGTTACAAGCGGCCTTGTATTTGGTGGCGTTGCACCGTTATTTGAGCAGTCGTTTGCAAAATTATGATATTCGGCAACATTTGGGTGGAGCCAGTTATTTGTATTTGCGTGGTATGCAGGGGCAAGCAGGGCAAGGGGTTTGTCATTGGCGGCCAGATGCGGAATTTATTCTGCAACTAGATCAAATATTGGGTTACTTTGAACTTAAAAAATAACGCTAAGTCAGCTTATCGACTTAATAAAACAATCGCTTATCCTGTGGATAACTTTGAGGATAACTGTGTGGAAAACAAGCATATTCACTTAAATTCAGCTCAAACGCCAATGCAGGCGTGGATGGATTACCTATGTCAGCCGCCATTTAGCAATGTCACTTTTGATGCTTCAGCGCAAATTTTGATGCAACAGGTACTCGATGCTATTCAGCAAGGGGATAGCTGTATTCCTGCAACCGCAGAACAAGTGGCGGCATTGCAACATTTGCACATGAACTTGCAGCGTAGCGCTTTAAATCCTGATCCACAAATTGCACCGTTTGTATTTGATGGGCAGCGTTTGTATTTGTATCGCTACTGGAAACTGGAACATCAGGTTGCTAGCGATATTTTACGGATTCAGGCGCAGCCGCCTTTGTCCTTTGAATTACAAGCCGAACAGCTTAATTTATTGCAAGATCCACAGCAGCAAAAAGCGTTACAGACTGCGGCAACTCAAAGTTTAAGTATTATCACTGGTGGGCCAGGTACAGGAAAAACCTATACTTTGGCGCATATTGTTGCGGTGTTTAATCAAGCTTTGCCAAATATTCGGATTGCGATGGCTGCACCAACAGGCAAAGCGGCACAGCGGATGGATGAAGCTTTGCAAAATGCCTTGAATAGTCAAGCTTTACAAATGTTTAATGTCGATGCTTTACGTCAATTACGACCCGTGACTTTGCATCGTTTATTGGGCTTAGGCAATACAGGCAAGCCACGTTTTCACGCTAAACAACCTTTACCTTACGATGTGATTGTAGTCGATGAAGCTTCGATGCTGGATTTAAGCCTGTCACAGATGTTATTGGCTGCCATTCCTGCGCAGGCACGTTTAATTCTGTTGGGCGATGCCAATCAATTGGCTTCAGTCGATGTCGGTACGGTATTGGCCGATTTACAGCAAGTGCCTGAACTCGCAAATAACCGTGTCAATTTAGTGACCACACGTCGTTTTGCTGAAGGTGCAAAAATTGGTGCAATAGCGAAGTTTATTCAGCAAGAACATTCTCCTGCAGAGGTTTTGGCTGATTTTGAACAGCAAGTCGTAGCAGCAGGTGAATTAAAGCCAATTCAATTTAAGCAAGTTGAAATAGATGCCTTACAACTGCAATATCTGCCTCAGCAAAATGGGCAAATTTCAGTGGAAGATTTAGCACATTATTATGATCAGCTGATGTATGGTTATCAGGCTTATGTAGCGGTATTAAAAGCACATACTTTGGGCTTGGAACAATCCAGTACAGCATTTCAAGCGCATGTTGAGAATGTGGTGAATGTATTTGATGATTACCGTATTTTAACTGCAATTCGTCATGGTCATTTGGGTTTACAACAACTGAATTTGCAGATTGAAAAACGCTTGTTGCAACAGTTAAAACAAACCAAACATGGCGATTGGTATGCAGGACGCCCCGTCATGATGACCTATAACGATTATCAACTGGGGTTGTCGAATGGTGATATTGGCATCTGTTTTATGCGAGAGCAGAATGATCAGCGCCAGTTTGAAGTATATTTTCCAAGTTTAAATAAGTGGGTGCCTGCAACACGCTTACCTAAAAATATTGAAACCGCATTTGTACTTACTATTCATAAATCGCAAGGTTCTGAATTTACTCATACAGCTGTGGTGTTGGATGCTGCGGCAAAAAACTTGCTGAGTAAGGAGCTGATCTACACTGCCATTACCCGTGCTAAAAAAGTCGTAAGTTTGTTGGTTGATGCGCAAGCTTTGCAGCAAGCTTTGATGATTCGTACCCGTCGCAGCAGTGGTTTATTAGCCAGAATTAATGACGCTTTGGATTGTTAAGTAAAACTGAATAAGAGATGGTTTTGTACGAAATGGCTTACATTGATTCGAGAAATTTGCGCATAGAGATTTCAAGATCTTTTTGAGAAGATGACTTCACATAAAAAGCTCAATAGGGATAGTTGAGCATAATCGCAGAATAATAACGATAAATGTCGAAAGACAGCGAACTGACAGGACGTGAGTGAGAAGAGGAAACTTACAGCCGCTAAGCCTTGTAGTTTTGGGAGAGACTACAGGGCTTTTTTATGCCTGTAAGTTTGGGTGATTTGCAAAATGCTGACAATGCTTACCTGTTGTAAGAAAAAGCTTACAAACAGATACGAGAAATACGACTTCTTTCACTTTAGTATTGTGGCAAAATCTACCACACAAGGACGTGAAAGCAAGAACAGGAATGTTCAGAGAATAAGACGCGAAAACGCGCAAATAACCACAATAAACAAGACAATAAGAATAATAAGACAAGAAACTACAGCGCAAAAAACAGCCCGAGCTATGCTCGGGCTGTTTTATTTTAACGGCAAAATATTCCAGTGGATGAAAAGCAGTTGGCAAAATATTACATATTATCAATCATATACAATTGTATATTTATTTTCCTTAGACACTTTATACCTAACATGATGTGTATACCCTTAGCATAAATCATACTTTTATTGGTACATCTCAAAATTAAAAGTGCTTGTTTGTCGTTCTGTTTTGCAATCGGCACGTTTTTGCCTTAAAATAATGCCCTTGCTGTAGTGATGCACGGCAGTCAATTGAGCAATCAATTGATCGGTATCAAATCTTTTTATTAAGCATCTCGGAGAAATCGAATGGCTTTAACAAACGCAGATCGCGCAGAGATCATCGCTAAATTTGCTCGTGCTGAAAACGACACTGGTTCACCAGAAGTTCAAGTAGCACTTTTAACTGCTCAAATCAATGACTTACAAGGTCACTTCAAAGAGCACAAACACGACCACCATAGCCGTCGCGGTCTAATCCGTATGGTTAACCAACGTCGTAAGTTACTTGACTACCTTAAAGGCAAAGATGTGACTCGTTACAGCGCATTGATTGCTGCTTTAGGTTTACGTCGTTAATTCGATTTAAGCTTTTATTTTCGGACTATTGCATGTTGAATGCTGTATTACTGAAAACTAAAGTATATCTAGCTTTGGCTAGATCAGTGGAAGGGGCGAATGTTTCGCTCCTTCTTTGTGTTTAAAAATCGTGTTTCATTCGAGTGAGGTCGGCTTCTAAGCTTTGTCATTTACCAAAATATTGTGTTGTGAATGCCAAACCTTAGGGGTCTCCACGAGAATAATTGTTCACAAGAACTAGGAAAAAATAAAATATGTCGATGTTTAATATTATTCGTAAAGAATTCCAATTTGGTCAGCACCAAGTTGTTCTAGAAACTGGTCGCGTTGCGCGTCAAGCCAACACGGTTATGATCACTATGGGTGGTGTAACTGTATTGGTTGCTGTGGTTGCTCAACCTACAGCGAAAGCGGGTCAAGACTTCTTCCCGTTGACTGTTAACTACCAAGAAAAACAATATGCTGCGGGTCGTATCCCAGGTGGTTATGGTAAGCGTGAAGGCCGTGCGTCTGAAGCGGAAACTTTAATTTCACGTTTGATTGACCGTCCAATTCGTCCGTTGTTCCCAGAAGGTTACTATAACGAAATTCAAGTGACTGCGACTGTTGTGTCTTCTGACAAAACCATGGACGCTGACATTGCAGCCATGTTAGGTACTTCGGCTGCACTTGCAATTGCAGGTACGCCTTTCCGTGGCCCAATTGGTGCTGCACGTGTCGGTTTAATCAACGGCGAATACGTACTTAACCCGAACTTTGAACAAATGGCGCAATCTGACCTTGACCTTGTGGTTGCAGGTACAGAGTCTGCGGTATTAATGGTTGAATCTGAAGCGAAAGAACTTTCAGAAGACCAAATGTTAGGCGCAGTACTTTTCGGTCATGACGAAATGCAAATTGCAATTCAAGCGATCAAAGAATTTGCTGCGGCTGCTGGCGCAACAGAATCGACTTGGACTGCACCAGAGAAAAATGAAGACCTTCGCGCGAAGTTAAAAGAAGCTTTTGAAGCGAAAATTTCTGAAGCGTATACGATTGCAATTAAACAAGACCGTTATGCTGCATTAGACGCACTTCAAGCTGAAGCTGTGGCTCAGTTTGTTCCAGAAGAAGACGTTGATGGCATCGCAGATGACTTAAATGAACTCTTTGAAGACCTGAAATACCGCACTGTACGTGACAACATCTTGTCTGGTAAGCCACGTATTGATGGTCGTGACACCAAAACTGTACGTGCATTAGATGTACAGGTGGGTGTGCTTGATCGCGCGCACGGTTCAGCATTGTTCACCCGTGGTGAAACTCAGGCGTTAGTTACCACGACTTTGGGTAATACACGTGATGCCTTGATGGTAGATACACTATCAGGTACTAAAACTGACAACTTCATGTTGCACTACAACTTCCCTGCATACTCTGTAGGTGAAACAGGTCGTGAATCTGGCCCTAAACGTCGTGAAATTGGTCACGGTCGTTTGGCACGTCGTGGTGTGCAAGCTGTTCTTCCTGCTGCAGACCGCTTCCCGTATGTGATTCGTATTGTATCTGACATTACTGAATCAAACGGTTCATCATCTATGGCGTCTGTATGTGGTGCTTCTTTATCACTTATGGATGCAGGTGTTCCGCTTAAAGCACCAGTTGCAGGTATCGCAATGGGCTTGGTAAAAGAAGGTGAGCGTTTTGCAGTGCTTTCTGACATCTTGGGTGATGAAGACCATCTTGGTGATATGGACTTTAAAGTTGCAGGTTCTGCCAATGGTATTACTGCACTTCAAATGGACATCAAAATTGAAGGCATCACTGAAGAAATCATGGAAGTTGCATTGAACCAAGCTTATGCAGGTCGTATGCACATCTTGAATGCAATGAACCAAGTGATTTCACGTGCACGTCCAGAAATTTCTATGCACGCGCCGACCTTCCAAGTCATCAACATCAACCCAGACAAGATTCGTGATGTAATTGGTAAAGGTGGTGCAACCATCCGTCAAATTACTGAAGAAACTAAAGCCGCAATTGATATTGAAGACAACGGTACAGTACGTGTATTTGGTGAAACCAAAGCTGCTGCACAAGCTGCTGTTGCAAAAATTCAGGCATTAACTGCTGAAATTGAACCAGGTACAATTTACACAGGTAAAGTCATCCGTATTGTTGAATTCGGTGCTTTCGTAAATATCCTTCCGGGTACTGACGGTCTACTTCACATTTCACAAATCTCGAACGAGCGTATTGCTAACGTAGCAGACGTTCTGAAAGAAGGTCAGGAAGTGAAAGTACAGGTTGCCGATGTAGACAACCGTGGTCGTATCAAATTAACTATGAAAGACATCGAACAAGCATAATGCTGTGTTGATGATCTGAAATGGTCAATGAAAAGCCCGTATTCAAACTGAATGCGGGCTTTTTTTTATGTGCAAAATTTTGTTGATTTTAATAGGCGATACAATCATTACATGAACACTAGAATAAATAGCAACGCATATTTGAAAACGATCGCATTTCATGCTTAAACTGAGTACGTCTTAAAATCTCAAAAAACCGTACAAGAAAACTGAAAATAGAGTAGCCTGTTCTATGCAAAGTTATTATTTCTATCTGCATACCAATCACAAAACCAATATTTATGTGCAAAAACAGCCAATTGAAGGGCTTGAGCCTGAATTTATCTGGATTGATTGTACCCGTGATGATGTACTTAACCGTGCAGAACAGTGGCAACAAGAGATTTTTCAGTACAGTCAATTATCGCTCAATGAATATCATGTGCGCGATATTTTAAATATAGAGCATCCTTGTGCGTTTGATACTTTAGATGATTATGACTTATTGATTTTCCGTAAACTGATCACACCCGAAGACCGTATTGCAACAGGGCAACAAGTCGGGGAGAAACATGAACGGATTTTTGGACTGGCCACTACGCCGATGAGCTTTATTATGACACCGCAGATTTTGATTAGTGTGCGGGAACAGGGCAATAAAGTCATGGAAAGCTATTTGTCACGTGTGGAAGCAGCGGTACAACGCCCGATTGAAGAACAGAATAAAGCACGCAAACTGGCAGCAACACCATTAGATTTAACGTTGCGTTTACTGAATTTGGTAGCGGATGATTACTTGGATATTCGCATGCCGCTAACCCGCCGTGTGGAATATTGGCAACAAGAGTTGTTGCAGGGACATCGTCGTTTTACCCGTTGGCATCAATTGCTGCAAGAAAATATGGCGTTTCAGCAAGTTGAAAATTTATGTGAAGAGCAAATAGAAGCCTTGCAGGAATTGCGTGATGAAATTGTCGATAACTACCCACATTTACGTGGCAAAAAACGTAGTGAACGGCAGGATATTATTTTGGTACGTTTGGATGATTTGACCAGTCACATTGAACGAATTCAAAAGCATACCATTCGCTTACGCTCTGCAGTGCAAACCGCAATTGATCTGCATTTTTCTGCTATTGCCAACCAGACCAATGAAAACATGCGGATTTTAGCCATCATTACCGCAGTTTTTGCACCTTTGACTTTATTTACAGGGGTGTATGGTATGAACTTTGAGTTTATGCCGGGGCTGAAACACGCACAGGCCTTTTGGATCATGCTTGGGGTAATGGTGATGACTACTTTGTTGTTGCTGTATTATTTTTATCGTAGGCACCTTGTCGGTCTGGGTGAAAAAAGTGTGATTGATATGTTGGCACAGCAACATAATGACCAACCCATGAATTTATTTTGGTTTTTAGACTATGAACCCATTAAGCAAACCGTGAAAGGCACCATTAAAGAAGTTGAAAAACTGACTAAACTTAAATGATCTAGAAGATAAACTTACGGATGTGGTGATGGATTGAGTCCTGCATCCAATACGGATTCACAAGATAATGTATTGATTTAAAAGTTGTCCACAGACCTCAAAAGTTATCCATAGGACTGATAAGCTTATCCACAGATTGAGCAGGATAGTCAGACATTTAGCTCAAGATGGCAGATTTTTGAATGCTGTTTTCAGACTTGAATACGCCATCTTGTTTTGCTTTTTGTCTTTTCTTGCTGTGTCCTGCATTTGATCGTATGAGGATTTGCAGTTCAGACTTGTATGTATTTTTAAGCCAATTGATCATTTTGTGCATTACGCAGCAAGTGATACATTTCATCTTTTAGTCTTAATTTTTTGCGTTTCAGCGCTTCAATGTCATCATTAATTTGATGCACAGGATCAAGCTCTAACTGGCTGATTTCACGGTCTAGCTGTTCGTGATCTTCAAAAATTTTTGAAAAATGTGGATTGCTGTCGCGTAATCCCTGAATTAAATCACGAAACTCAGGAAACATATTTTTAATCTTCTTGTTGCAGTCTTTAGTTTTCATTGTGTAGATCATTCTCATCAAAAAAATTTACGGGCATAGAAAGAAAAACGCTCTAGCAAGGTGATGAATCACACAGCTAGAGCGTGAGGATTAACTATGTTGAAAATTCAGATGTTTAACTTCTTTACGTAATTTTTGTACTTCATCAATCAGGTCAAGCATCATGGCGACAGCTGAAAAACTGGCATCAAAATCACGTTGCAACCGATAGGCTTGGCGTGCACGGCTGACATCTTCACCAAAAAATTGGTGGATACGTTCGGCAGGGCGGGAAGGCAGGATGTCATATTCTAAAAGTTGTAAGACCCATTCAGGGCTTTGCCCACACGCTTCGGCAAATTTTTTTAAATCTAACTGGGTAAATTCTTCAATAATTTCTGTGTGCTGTCCGTCTGAAGTGATTTCACGATATAAAATGGTGGTCATGGCATACTCATTCTGATTGAATTCAAACGAGTTGGCTCGCCTGAAATGAGGGATTGCTTTACATCAATAATTGGTGGATATCCAATAAGTGATTCTCTTTAATTTAGCCTGTGTACGCTGTAATAGAATCTTTTATTTGTATTCCTTTGGTGAAATTCAGCCAACCCTTTGCTGTGCTCACGCCTGTTATATTGATGTGTCAATTTGGCTTGTGCGTATAGATGTCTTATAGATATTAGTCTATTTTTTATTCAATGCCATCCTTTATTTCAATATTTTGGATTGAACGGTCGTACGGTGTTTAAAAGGATTGTTTCAAAATTTGGTAATAAAAAGGGCTCTTTAAAAAGAACCCTGTAAATCAATATCTTAGTTTTTGGAATTAGTATTTTACCCAAGTCACGCTGCGACCAATCACTGAAACACCTACATAGCCACGTAAGGTGAGGCGCTTACCGTTAGCGCTTAAACGAGCTTTGCCTTTATAAACTTTACCGCCAATTGGGTCTAAAACATGACCTTGGTTAAATTCACGTGGGTTTTTAGCATCTTGTTTAAAGCCCCAAATAAATGGCAAGCCAATAAAAGGCTTGTTCTTTAAGTTACCTGGACAATTGCTACAAATCACCATTTTTTCTGCACCCGGAATATTACGGGTTTCCACGATAATGCCTTCATAAGTGCCATCTGGCTTTTTGCGAATTTCGACATCGGCACGTGAATAACCTGTGCGATCATCAATGGTTTTCCATTTACCGACCAGTAGATCGCTTTCTGCAAAGCCAACACTTGAGAGGGTTGTTAAAACGAAACCCGCAAAAATCCCTCTGAAATTTATTTTCATGAACAGCATCCCCAAAATTGTTATTTTAAAAAATAGAGTAAAAATTCTATTTCGGGTTTTATAGCAAGAATGTAATAAACAAGCAAATTGAGCAGTGTGAGATGTCAGGCAGGAAAAGATATAAGTGTTATGGAGTTGGTAATTTAAATCTAATCATTCCGATAAAAGTGTGCAGAACACAGCTTTTATCGCATTGGTGAGGAATAAAATCAGTATTTCACCCACGTCATTTTGCGGCTGGCATTGGTGGCAAGGTCTACATTATAAAGGGTTAAATGTTTGCCATTGCTGCTTAAACGTGCACGAGTTTTATATTGTTTACCTGTGCGTGGGTCTAAATAGTCACCTTCATAAAATTCAATTTGATTGCTTGGCGTAGCTTTTAAGTGACTTAATGGCACAAAACCTAACAGTGGCTTATCTTTATTTTTACCCGTACAGAGTGTGCAATTTTCCAAACGCGGTGCGCCAGGAACCGCACGTAGTTCTATAATCGTAGCGGCATACGCACCTTGTTTATCTTTACTCATGACTACGTCAGACAATGAAAAACCTGTGCGGTAGTCTAATGTTTTCCATTTGCCCAAAAGTGGGTCTGCATTGGCTGCATAAGCTAAACTTGAACAGCAAATCGCGCTGATGAATGCTAAACGAGAAAAGAACAGGGTGTTCATAAAATCAATATCCCAGAGAAGAAGCAGCCTAAAATATATAAAGGCATAAAAAAAATATGGGATTATTTATACCCAATTTACGCGGTATTTTCTAGTAATTGCATGAAAGTTTTGTGAAATTAATCACATGAAAAGTAATAAAATAATAGGTTTTGACGATGGTCATCACGTAAATAAAAAATGAGCAGAATGTACTGCTCATTTTTGATGAATTTTCAGCATTGCATCACATATTAATCATGGTATTCACCATGCCATTTAACTGAGATGTTCTCCAAATAAACCTAAGGCTTCTTCGGCACTAAAGCTATATTGTGTGCTGCAGAATTGACAATCCATAGTAATAGGGTTCTGATGTTCCAAAGTTTCACGTACCGCAGCAACACCAATTTGCATTAAGGCATTGGCACAGCGCTCTTTGGAGCAAGTGCAACCAAAACGTAAGGCTTCCACTTCAGGCAAACGCACTTGTTCTTCATTGTATAAACGGTACAAAATTTCATTGACGTCTAAATCAGTCAATTCTTCCGCTTTTAAGGTTTCAGTCAGCATGGTCACACGCGGCCATAAATCTTCATCGACCCGTTGTTGTTCTTCTTCACTGTTACGCGGCAACAATTGAATCAGCAAACCGCCCGCACGTTCGGCATTGCTTGCCAACACAATACGAGTTGGAATTTGTGCCGATAAGTCGTAATACTGCATTAAACATTCAGCTAAATTGGCTTTGTCCAAAGGCACAATACCTTGATAACGCTCACCAAATTCAGGCTCGATATTAATAAACAGTACAGGACTGACCAAACTTTTCAGGACGGTACTGCTGTCTTCAGCGCTTAAAAAGCGCGGGTTTTGTTCGTAGTCTGCCAACGCACGCACTTCACCCAAGTGGTTACATTCCGCCATGGCCCATTTAAATGTGCCAGATGCCTGAATTTGTAAGCTAATACGCCCTTTAATTTTTAGGGTACTGGCCAGTAGGGCAGTGGCGCAAAGCATTTCTCCCAACAACACTTGTACCGCAGGCACATAATCACGTTGTTTCAAAATGGTTTGCAAAGCTTCTTCGAGATGAACTACTTCACCACGAACAGGGCTATCTTCAATAAAAAAGCGTTGGCGTAAATCAGACATAAAATTCTCCATAACCCTGTTTTAATGGTGGCAATATTGTAAAACACAAGTCAGTTTGCTGCATCACGTGTTACATCAATATGACTGCTATGCAAGCCGCGTTTTAAATCGACACCCAAGGGCATTTCACGGTTTTGTGCATCACTTTCAAACAGGTGTTCCAGTTCTGCCAAAGCGTTACGATGGGTTTCATATACTTTTTGTTCATCGGTATAAATGTGCTGCTGTTGTGCCAAGAGTTGTTCATCATAATCACGGAACAACTCAATGCTTTTATAGGCATCTTTTTCATTAATGCCCAAATCGCGCAAAGCCTGATAGGCCATGCCTAAAGAGGATAAATACGTTTCACGCCAAATATAGGTAACGCCTAAATCGCGCAATAAGTGCACATGATGACGATCACGAGCGCGTACCAGTAATTTTAGCGCTGGATAATTCAAGCGAATATGCCGTGCCACGTTCATTGAGTCTTCAATATCATCAATGGCTAGAATAAAGATTTTGGCATGCTCGATGCCTGCGGCACGTAAAATTTCAGGTTGAGTGGCATCGCCATAATAGACTTTACCGCCGTAATTCCGCACAAAATCAATTTTATCCATATTGCTGTCGATGGCAGTAAAGTGCAGATGCTGCAAGTACGCCACACGGGCAATAATTTGTCCAAAACGACCAAAACCCGCAATAATCATGGGGTGATGTGTATCGGGAATTTCGTCATATTCAGGCGATTTTTCACGTTCTAAGCGAGGAATAATTTGACTGCTCATCAACCAATATAAAATTGGGGTCAACACCATCGACAAAGTCACAATTAAGGTCAGTGGTTGCAGCATGGCCTGGCTGAGCACACTTTCACTTTGTGCGACACTGAGCACCACAAAGGCAAACTCACCGCCTTGTGCCAAGCAAGTCGCCAACAACAAACTATTGCGCCAAGAATATTGGAAATAACGGGCAATGGCCGTGAGGCTAATCAGTTTGATGAGCAGGAGCAGCAATGCACCGCCTACAATCAGCCAAGGGGTATTCATTAAGATTGCCAGTTCGGTGCTCATCCCGACGGTCATAAAAAATAAGCCTAGTAATAAGCCTTTGAATGGGGCAATACTGGCTTCTAACTCATGTCTAAATTCGGAATCTGCCAACAATACGCCTGTTAAAAATGCACCTAAGGTGGTGCTAATGCCCAGCACATCCATAATGCTGACCACGCCAAGTACAATGAATAAACCGACAGCAGTGATCAGTTCATGTGCGCCACTTTTAGCCACAAAACGAAAAAATGGACGCATGAGATAACGGCTAAATAAGAACAAACCGCTAAAGGTCGCCATGATTGCAGCAAAATAAGCAATGCCATGATGAGTCGATTCTGCACCTGCTAACATGGGAATGATGGCAATTAAAGGAATGGCGGCAATATCTTGAAACAGCAGAATGGAAAAGGATTGTTGTCCATAACTGCTGTTGAGTTGCTGCTTTTCTTGCAACATTTGTAGCACAAAGGCTGTAGAGGAAAGTGCCAGTGCAAAACCTATCACCACACTTGAGGCAATGCCTTGCTGTAAGGCAAAAAAAGCCAAGATTGCAAGTAGAATACCCGTGATGCCGACCTGTAAACTACCCAAAACAAAAATGGGCTTGCGCATTTCCCACAGCCGTTGTGGACGCAGTTCTAAGCCAATAATAAACATCAGGAACACCACACCATATTCTGCCAGTTCCTGAATATCATCGGGGTCGCTGGCAATATTGAATACGCTAGGCCCTAGCAAAATGCCTGTAAACAAATAGCCCAATACGGTCGCAATACCAAAGCGTTTTAGTAAGGGAACCAAAACCAATGAAGCGCCTAGAAAAATGGTTATTTGTAACAATAAGGACATGTGGTCATCCAAAGTTTAAAGCGGTGGATTATTGAAATAAGTGCTGATACAGCTAAGTTTCAATTTACAGTATTAGCTAAATTCTTGCGGATCTATATCTAAACTTAGTTTCATGCTGGATGGCTTTTCATGCAACATATTTTGCCACCAGTTCCTGATATAAAAATGTAAGCGTGCCCGATCTTTAGACAACAACACCATGTGTGCATGGAAACGTCCTGCTTTACGTTCCATTGGCGCAGGAATCGGCCCCCAAATTTCAATTAATTGTTCTGAATGTTCTCTAAGCCATTGTGCATGTTGTTGTAAAAATTGCTGGTTTAATTCCTGACTTTTAGATTCACAGCGAATCAAAGCACTGTAACGATAAGGCGGTAATTGTGCAGCTTTGCGTTCTTTTAAACTTTGTTTGGCGAACTTGCGGTAATCTCCCTCGACCAATGTGGTGAGAAGTGGATGATCAGGACGCACACTTTGCAAATAAACATCACCTTTATGCTCACCACGCCCTGCACGTCCCGCCACTTGCACAATCAGTTGAGCCGTGCGTTCAGGTGCGCGAATATCCACACTAAGTAAGCCTGAATCAATATCTAAAATTGCCACCAATGTCACATACGGAAAATGATGCCCTTTGGCCAGCATTTGCGTGCCCAATAAAATCAGTGGTTCGCTGCGTTGAATACGGTCATAAATTTTTTGCCAACTGCCAACACGACTGGTTGAGTCACGATCTACCCGAATCACATCTACATTGGGAAACAGCTCGTTTAAACTGTCTTCGACTTTGGCAGTGCCCATGCCAATTGGTTTGAGTTCTGCATGGTTGCAGGCAGGGCATTGCTCAGGTTTACGATGAATCGTACCGCAGTGGTGGCAATGCAAATGTGTATAAGGTTGATGATGCAAGGTAAAGTTGGCATCACAATTCGGGCATTTGGCTTGCCATGCACAGCTCTCACAAATCAATACGGGTGCATAGCCGCGTCGGTTTAAAAACACCAAAACTTGTTCTTTTTTAGCCAAGCGTTTTTTGATTTCATCAATCAATTGTTGGCTAATACCGTGCTGTTTTTTGGCAATTTTTAAATCAATTAGGTGGATTTTGGGCATGAGTGCCGTGCCCGCGCGTTGATTTAATTCCAGACATTGCATTTTGCCTTGATCGACTAGTGCATAGCTGTCAATGCTTGGAGTTGCCGAACCTAAAATAACAGGGCAATTTTCCACATGGGCACGATAGAGCGCAACATCACGGGCATGGTAGCGAAAACCTTCCTGCTGTTTAAAAGACAGGTCGTGTTCTTCATCTAAAATAATCAAGCCTAAATTTGGCAATGGGGTATAAATCGCAGAACGTGTACCTAAAATAATCGAGGCTTTGCCCGTTTGTGCGGCTTGCCACGCCTGCAAACGCTTGGAATCATTTAAACCTGAATGTAAGAGGGCGATGTGGCAGTGAAAACGCGATTGGAAACGGCTAATGGTTTGTGGCGTTAGACCAATTTCAGGTACTAACACCAACACTTGTTTGCCCTGTTTTAGTACCTCATGCATGATGTGTAAGTACACTTCAGTTTTACCGCTACCCGTTAAACCATCCAGTAAAAATGCCTTATATTGCTGCCGTACTTTAAGTACGCTGTCGATGGCTTTTTTCTGATCTGGATTAGGGGTTAAAGGCATTTGCGCCAAAGTCACTGGCATTGGGCTAAAATCTTGGGCTTCCAAAACACATGCGCAAATTTCTTTATTCGCCAAGGCTTTTAGGGTTGCTGTTTCAATGCCTGCCAAATTTAAAATATTTTCAGAAGTTCCCGAAGGATGCAGCTTTAAAATTTTATAGGCTTCTTGTTGTTTTTCTGAGCGTGTAATTTTAGCTTCGGCATGTGCATCCAACAATTTCCAAGTACGTGCCAATAAATTATAGGGTTTGGCTTGGCGCAATAAGCTAGGTAAGGCACTTTGCATCACTTCACCAATCGGGAATTGATAATATTGTGCCGACCATGTCAACAAAGTTAAAACTTTAGGGTCTAAAATCGCTTGCTCATCTAACAGTTCGCTAATGGCTTTGAGTTTAAAACGTGGATCAATTGGGGTGTCGAGTGCCAGTTTTTCGACAATAATTCCGACCAAGTTTTGCCGACCAAAAGAAACCAAGACCCGCGCGCCCACTTCTGCTTGCTGATATTGTGCTGCACTGAGCATATAATCGAAGCAGTCGTAAAGATATACGGGTACAGCCACTCGAATACGATAAACAGGCTGTGGGTCTAAAGTGGAATCTGGCATAGAAAAAGTCGTATCGTCCTGTGAAAAATGGCTTCGTGCTCGACTTTGGCATGTGTTAGAGTGAGCACAGAATTTATATCTAAGAATATGAATGATTTTAGTGGTCAGACGCAACTGCGTTGCAAGAAATTTTGGAAAATTAGAGCATTACAATGCCAGCATATCAATTTACTGCCATTGACGCTTCAGGGAAGCAGCAAAAAGGTGTTTTAGAGGGTGATTCTGCACGACAAATCCGTCAGCAATTACGTGACAAAGAATGGATTCCTGTCAGTGTCGATACCGTTGAACAAAAAGATAAACACAGTGGCAAACAATGGTTTCAGAAAAAAATCACCGCCTATGATTTGGCTTTGCTGACCCGTCAGTTATCGGTTTTGGTGGCTGCTGCGATTCCTTTGGAAGAAGCCGTTCGCGCTGTGGGTAAACAAAGTGAAAAAGCCCATGTGCAAAATTTGCTGATGTCGGTGCGTTCCAAAGTTTTGGAAGGTTATTCACTGGCCAATGCTTTACAACAATCGGGGCGTTTTCCAGACTTATATATTGCCACCATTGCCGCAGGCGAGCGTTCGGGGCATTTGGATTTAATTCTGGAACAATTGGCAGATTACACCGAAAACCGCTTTGCCATGCAGAAAAAAATTCAAGGGGCGATGATTTATCCCATCATTTTAATGCTGATGTCTTTTGCGATTGTGATGGGTTTAATGACTTATGTCGTACCCGATATTGTTAAAACCTTTGATCAGAGCAAAGATGCCTTGCCGTGGATCACCGTGGCATTAATGAAAGCCAGTGATTTTATTCGTGTTGCATGGCCGTTTTTACTGGTGGCTTCTGTGGTGGGGGTATTGTTGTTGGTGCGTTTTTTACGCACCACCGCAGGGCATTATGCCTTTGACCGTTTAACCTTAAAGTTGCCGTTATTTGCAAAATTATCACGTGGGATTAATGCCGCGCGTTTTGCCAGTACCTTGTCTATTTTGACTCAGTCGGGTGTGCCTTTGGTGGATGCGCTAAATATTGGTGCTGCGGTCAGTAACAACTGGGTCATTCGTGATGCGGTCAATTTGGCGGCAGAAAAAGTCACTGAAGGTGGTAACTTGGCGACGCAATTAGAGCGCAGTGGTTATTTCCCACCGATGATGGTACAAATGATCAAAAGTGGTGAAGCCTCGGGCGAGTTAGACCGTATGCTGTCACGTGCTTCAGACATGCAAGACCGTGAAGTGACCACACTGATTTCTACCCTGTTGGCATTATTAGAACCGTTGATGTTGGTACTGATGGCGAGTATTGTACTGGTGATTGTGATTGCGGTAATGCTGCCAATTGTGAATATGAACAATATGATTTAAATCGTTTTGAAGCATCGTTCTTCAAACAGAATCTAAAATAAATGTCGAATTGATATAAATAAATGAGAGAGATTGAATGAAACAGAAGCAACCGAGTAAACAGTCTGGTTTTACCCTGATTGAAGTCATGGTGGTGATTGTAATTTTAGGTGTGTTGGCGGCTTTAATCGTACCGAACGTAATGGGACGTGGTGAAAAAGCCAAAGTAGATACTACGGTTATTACTTTAAAAGGTGTGGCTGGCGCACTCGATCAATACAAACTCGATAATCAAAAATATCCTTCAATGCAAGACGGTGGTTTAGATGCCTTGGTGAATCAGCCTGCTTCGGCTAAAAACTGGTTGCCAGGCGGTTATGTGAAAGGGGGCTATCCGAAAGACAGTTGGGATAATGACATCCAATATGTGATTCCGGGTTCAGAAGGTCGCCCATTTGATTTATATTCTTTTGGTGCAGATGGTCAGCAGGGTGGTGAAGGTACCGATGCCGACATTTATTATCAGCCTTAATAGAAGATGAGTTGAGTCTATATATTGATTCAGTGAACTCCAAAAAAACCGAGCGCTTAATGCTCGGTTTTTTTATGAATGGTTATTTCTAGCCGCTATTGAACAGTACTATTAACGACGTGATTTAAACGACACATCCACCTGACGTGGTCGATAAATCCACCCCATAATTAACAACAGCAATGAGAAAATCAGCACAGGCCAATCGCTGAGTTGGGTATACAGTGTTTGACCTTGCATGGCAGGCAGATCACCACGCAGCACAAATTCCTGATCCATTGGCGCTTGTTTGACAATATGCCCATGATGGTCAATAAATGCGGTCACACCTGTATTGGTGGCACGAACAAACCAGCGTCCATTTTCTTTGGCGCGCATTTGTACCATTTGTAAATGTTGCAATGGCCCTGCAGTACCCGTAAACCAAGCATCATTGGATACTGTTACCAAAAAGTCACTTTGGCTAGCATTGCGGCGGGTCAGGTTCGGATAAGCCACCTCATAACAAATGGCTGCCCCCAAATGATGCTGTTTAATTGCAAGCGGTTTTTGCTCAGACGCTCCACGTGAAAAACCACTCATGGATGGGTCATTTTGCATCGCAGGTAGTACCCAACTCAGTAAGCCTGAAAGCGGAATATATTCACCAAAAGGCACCAGACGCTGCTTTTTATACAAGCCTTCAGCCGCATCTCCCGTTGCCATAATGCTGTTGTAATACATTGGATGTTGCTGCACTTGTGATTCAGGCAAGTCCCAATACGGAATACCTGTCACCCACGAACTGCCCGTTTTTTCAGCCTGTGTTTTCATGGCATCCAAAAACGGTTCAATATCGGTCTGGAACATTGGAATGGATGATTCAGGCCAAACAATAATGTCGCGTCCCCATTCAGTTCGGGTCAAGCGGGTATAAATTTCCAAGGTCTTAATTTGGTATTCGGTTAGCCACTTTAAGTCTTGAGGAATGTTGCCTTGAATCAGAGAAACCGAGAGTGGCTTTTCAGATTTTGCAGTTACAAAACTGAGTTGTGCTGCACCCCATGCACCCAAAAGTAAAATTGCCGATGGAATCAGCCAGAAGATACGCTTTTTAAGGACTTCAACCAACGCACAGGCCAGCAAGATGACCACAAAAGACACCCCGAAAATACCAAACAACGGTGCATAGCTATCCAAAAAGCGTTCGGTGAAGGCATAACCTGCAAACAGCCATGGAAAACCTGTAAAGACCCAAGTTTTCGCCCATTCAAAAAATACCCATAGCGGTGCAAAAGTCAGTGGTGTTTCAGGGAAAAACCGACGATATAACCACGTTTGTACGGCAGTAAACAAACCCATCAACAGCGCCATAATGACAATCATCAGCACGCTTAAAAAGGCATTGGTGTCGCCATAGACGTGAATGGATGTATAGAGCCAAAATGCTCCGACAAACCACAACCCAATCCCGTAAGACCAACCAATCAAAAAGGCCTGTTTCGGGGTGCGTTTGCTTAAAGTCGCATACAGCAAAGCAGGTGAAAGTAAGGCAATCCACCAGTAATGATAGGGAGCAAGTGCCAAACTAAACACTGCACCTGCCAATAGGGCAATGATTAATGGATAAATTAAGGGCAGTTGTTGATGTTCTGCAGGATTAGACAGCTTGGAAAAAAAAGTCCTCATTGACGTACGGCTCGAATCAGATGAATAGTGCGGGCATCTGCTTCAAGAATGGTAAATTCCCAGTTGCCAATCACAATCACTTGTCCTTGCAAATCACTCACCAAACCAATTTCCTGAAGCAATAAACCGCCCACAGTTTCTACTTCATCGTCAGAAAAATCTGCATCTAAAACATTATTAAAATGTTCGATTGGTGTAAGTGCTTGTACTAACCAAGTATTTGCCGTTTTTGGGTCGTGATCGGGGATGATGTATTCTGCTTCTTCGTCAATATTGTCGTGTTCATCTTCAATTTCACCGACAATTTCTTCTAAAATATCTTCTAAAGTAACCAAGCCCGAAGTGGTGCCATACTCATCAATCACCACTGCAATATGGGTTTGGGTGTTTTTGAGCATACGCAATACTTGGTCTGAACGAGCACTTTCAGGCACAAATAACGGCTGACGCATTAAGGCGCGAATATCGACTTTGGTTCTTTGTTCGGTCAGTAAAGGCAATAAATCTTTTGCTAATAAAATCCCCACCACGTTGTCGGGTTGGTCAGAGGAGAACACAGGAAAACGTGAATGTGCCGATTCGACCAGTACATGCAAAATGTCGAGTAGCTCATCATCTTCTTGTAAGCTAATCATGGCGGTACGTGGGGTCATGACTTCACGGATTTTGGTGGCAGGTAAATCCAGAACACCTTCGAGCATTGCCACCGTATCGGGTTCTAAAAAACGACGTGAATCTTGTACTAATTTTAGCAATTCATCGCGGGTTTCTGGTGCAGTGCCTAACCATTTTCTTAGGCCACGCATACCCCACGATGGGCCTGATTCCTCGTGCATGATCTTTCCTAAAGACTCTTTATATCTAAAAAACTTAGCTTAATCATACCTTAGAAAATACAGTTGTCTATTGCTAATCTTGGGAGAAAATGACGGCAATTACGTCACGAGATGTGTTGCTGTGCGTAGCGGGAACACATAAAACAAGGCTGCGCTTTATGCTAAACTAGCCCGATGTTTTAATATCGAGTCTGTGCATGTCTGAACTTCCTGTCACACCTAGTATTCAACTGAATACCCGCGGTTTGCGTTGCCCTGAACCTGTGATGATGCTGCATCAAGCCATTCGCAAATCTAAGTCTGGCGATGTGGTTGAAGTGTTTGCAACTGACAATTCGACGTCTTGGGATATTCCAAAATTTTGCATGCATTTGGGGCATGAGTTGTTATTGCAAGAAGAACGCTTAGATGAGCAAGGCAATAAAGAATTTCATTATTTGGTGAAAAAAGGCTAATAGGCAAAAATTAGCCTCAGCACTTTTAGAACACTATAATTTAAACACGATAAAATAGTCATGTGATCCATATAGGCATATTTCATTTGCAATTCATGCAAGTTGAAATATGCCTTTTGTGTTTTTAGCCATGACGTTCAACTTTATTTTTAATTTTTCATCAATTTTGCATCAATCCCACCTGCTTCACAGTTTGAGTTAAAAAATGGCGAAACGATCCACGAGTTGCGTTATCTGCTACACATTTTTTAAGGGACTTTTCAACTTTTCTGCATTTATAGGGCAAGTTGTGTGCTTGTGCAAAATCTAACAAAGCTCTGTGTGTTGTATAAGAAATAATTTTTAGAGTGTGAGTTTAGTCTATTGTTTAATTATTGATTTTTAACAAAATTATTTTAAATATTTTTTAATATATGGAAAAATTAGCCTATAATGCGATCAGTTTATTGAGTTCGATTGCAGAACATTTGGGGATAAAATTAAGCAGATTTGGGGTTTTGCTTGGTTTGAATGTTATATGGCAGTGTTTATGTTTTATAAGGCTGAAAAAGCTGATTAAGCTGTCGCATTAAAGTAGTCAAGTTAAGAAAAATAATTTTGGGGGGCTTAACTGATTGTCTTTATCTTAAAAAAATATGCCATTTAGACTGAGCAAAATCTGCTTAATTTTTTACGTGATCAATCATCAATAAATCTTGCGTTATCATCATTTTGATTGAGTACGGTATGATTTTAGATAAAAAGCAAAACTTTTCTTTAAAGCCACTGAGTGTGGCGTGTTTATTGGCCATGAGTATCTCAGGCTGTTCATCGGGTTCAGGCTCTCAGTCAAGCACGGTTCAAGTCACTGATGTGTTGGGGGCAGAAAATGTCAGCCAAGAAGATCAACCGACTACAAATGAAGGCATTGGCAGCGGAGTAGAGCAACCTGTCGCACCATCTGCCCCCATTACCGATCAACCTCCTGTGAATTTAGAGCTAGATCATGGCGATGTATCATCCAATGGTGGTGGTTTGAGTGGTGGCAGTACAGATCATGGCAATACATCACCAACTGAAGATTCACTTTTAGACAGCAATGATGCTGTACCTAGCGATGATGCTACCGTTTTAGAAAATAATGATGTCAATCAGCCTGATACGATACCTACACTTGAATCACCTCCGTCAGAAGCAGAGCAACCTGTCGATGTGGTAGCTCCACCTGCAGTAGAGCCTGCTTTAACCGACACCGTTTTGGTCGATAGTGCAATTCAAGATATTGAAGTACCACAAGATACATCTGAAGTTGAGATGGGTAGTACGATTCAAGAACTTGAACCCTCACAAAACACTTTAGAAGTCGAAACAGGCAGTGCATTTCTTGAAAGGAAGGCAATTTAACCATCACAGGCAACTATTCGATGCAGATTGCTGCAGATCAGCAGCAACATGCGGGTTTTAAAGCACGTTTTGGCAATTTGCTGACGGTAACGGGAACCGCCAATTTGGCAGGGACTTTGAACCTGTTTGATGAAGTGCCACTTGATCAGCCACTTATTACTGCACAAGGTTCACAAACTACCGTATTACGTGCGCAACAAGGCGTACAGCGTGAGTTCGATGCTTATCGCTCAAGCAATCCATTATTTGAGTTGACACAAGTTAGTTATCGTCCTGAACTGAATGCAACGGGCGAGCCTGTACGTGCGGCAGATACAATCAATACCGATGTGGTGATTACGGCAAAGCGTAAATCGACTGAAACGGTGGCGGCTCTTGCTGCTGAACTTGAAGGACGTACTCAGGTTGCCCGTAATTTAGATGTAGTTTTAGCAAGTCTTGATCAGAAACAACAGTTAGAAACGCTGGAAGATGCTGAAAAAGTTTTTGCCAATCGCTTATTTAACAATTTTGCTCAAACTATACGTTATAGCAATGCTGCTGAAAGTACAGTTTCTACGCAGGCATTGAATCAACTGTTTCATCAACTTGATCCAAGTTTTTATGCCAATACCGTTTTAAATGTCGCAGAAGAAAGCAGCAAGCAAGAACGTCAGTTTGCACAGCGTTTGGCAACCGCACAACCCAAACAGCTTTGGTTTTCGGGTGATTACCAAAGTTATGATATGGATTATGTCGGCTTAAATAGTGAGCGCCGTAGTCATCATCAAGGTGTTGGTGTGGCAACAAAACTGGCAGGGATGACCTTGGCAGCGCAGGCCGATTTCAGTCAACTGAACTTAGATGATGCCGTACAAACAGGCTCAAAAAATAGCAGTCAGAGCAAAGCCTATGCACTAACTATGGGGACAGCACAGCAGCTTAATCGTGATTTAAGTGTCGCGGCATGGTTAAAAGGCATGCAGGTGGATGTTGACGCGCAGCGTGGTCATGCTCAAGCACAAAAAATACAGTTTGATGGACAAATGTATGCCGCAGGTTTGCGTCTAGATTATAGCTATCCACTCAGTCAAAAAATGCAGATTCAACCGTATTTAGACGCTTCGTTCCAACATTATGTTCATGCCGAACAAACTCAGCAGGATGGTGTCAACAGCTTAGATGATTTGGTGATGCAGCGCTGGAATTTTGGTGCAGGTTTGCAAGCCAATTACCAGTTGAATCCAGCATGGCAATTGCAAGGCAGCTTGTATTACAGCCAACCGATTCAGGAAAAAGCATATTTAGATACCCATTATGTAGGCACAGCGGAGAAACTGAAGTTTGATGCATGGCATGCCGATCAAGGTCAATATCATGCTGCCTTAGGTTCACAACTTCACTTTGGACAACATAGTTTTCTCAATTTGAATTATGAATATAGCGGGCGATCACATAGCGACAGTCATCGGGTACAGTTGGCGGTAACGACTCGATTCTAATTGATCGTTTTATTCATGAGAAAGTCATGAAAAAGCGTAGATTTGCGTATGAATGAGAAGTTTGAATCTTGATTGAAACAGCCATGTAGATAAATCTGCATGGCTGTTTTTTAGATCACAGTCAAATGGACTGAGTTTTAGACCGCATAGCGACTCATTAAAGTCAGTGGTGCTTTGGACTGTAAATAATCGGCAGGAATAAATACGATATTGGCAGCGTGTTGCTGTGCTGCATCAATAATATGGTTGATCACATCGTCTGTGGCTTGTGCGCTGTCAGGTGCGTGCGCTTGATCTAGATAAATTCGTTGCTGGTCGGTATCGACCCAACCCGTCTGCATGTAGCCTTGTTGAACATATAAAGTATCGACATTATTTTGCAACACTGCCTGATAAATTTGCTGCAGATCGGTCACAACACGGTCACTGGCATAGAGTTCATCCAGTTGCTGCGCATGTTGCTGATGCAATTGTTGTTGATGGCTTTTTAGCTCGGTCTGAATACTGTCAATAATGTGTTGTGCGCTGCCTTGTTCTAGCTGAGTGACGTTATCTACACTGAAAATAATGGCATTGGGTTGGTCGCAAATAGATTCATAAAAACTGATATTGCGTCGATCACCCACAATGACCAAGCCCAATGGCTCACTGGCACGTACAGTTTGCACATTTTTATCGACACGGTTTAAAAACTCTTTGAGTAAACGGTCTTCATTGGCGGCTGTGGCACGTTCTGCACCGCTGGTGCTATATAAGTTATCATTTTGAACAGGAAATGCACCATGTGGCAGTCGTTCATTCAAGTCGCTGTCATCTACAGAAAACTCATGGATTACACGATCATTGGAGGCCTTAATCAGACGTCCAATTTCACGACTGATCACTACCACATAGTATTGCACTGCATAAGATAGCTCACGAATAAAATCACGCACTGAAAATTGTTGATCAATCACAATACGTTCTTGGGTAGGGAATGGCAGACGCAGTACTTGTGCACTGTCGGCTGTGGCAAAAATAGCCAGACTGTCTAAATGGTAGTTGGGATTCAAATCTTTGGTTTGATGATGAATCTGTTCTAAAATTTGTGCCACCAGACGTTTGTCATAGTCTGCCAACAGGCGTTCTTCGAGTTGTTTAAGTTGGTTTTTAAGAGCAATCACATCTTGCTGATTGTCTGGAAAGGTACGATGTGTGGGTAGAAATAAGCTGACTGCAGGTTGTGCCTGCACATTTTTAAGTTGGTTGAGGGTGTCTGTTAAATTAAGCATGTTGGAATTCCTCTTCTAATGAAAATAAGAAGAACAACCAAATGCTTGAGCAAGATAAAACTCAAAGTACTGCTTTATACTCCACTCAAGTCAGTTTTAGTCAGCATCTACAACATTTTGCTACCGTGCTAAGTGCTGCATAAAATGCCGAATAGCATTGTATAAAAGCTGACAAAACAACATTTTCGGTTGTTCAAGTCTGAAAAAAACGAAATAAAAAACTAAAAATAGAAAAGATAAAAAATAAGCAAAAACAGCATAACAAGGAAAGTTATTCAATCGCCTGCTTTTGAATAGAGAAATACCTGAAAAATGTAAGGGATTATGAGACCTTGGTAATTTTGTAAACTGTGTATAAAAAAGCAGTGCCGAGGCACTGCTTTTGGGTTTCTCAATTGCGATTCGCAATTACATATTCGGGTAATTCGGACCACCGCCACCTTCAGGTGTTACCCAAGTGATGTTCTGTGATGGGTCTTTAATGTCACAAGTCTTACAGTGAACACAGTTGGCTGCGTTAATCTGGAAGCGTTTTGAACCATCATCATTTTCCATGATTTCATAAACACCCGCAGGGCAGTAGCGCTGTGCAGGCTCATCCCATTTAGGTAAGTTTACGTTCACTGGAATAGAGGTATCTGTCAACTTTAAGTGTGCTGGCTGATTTTCTTCATGTACGGTATTCGATACAAACACTGAAGATAAACGGTCAAAAGTCAGCTTGCCATCTGGTTTTGGATAGTTCGGTTTAAAGCTGGTTGCATCTACAGTTTTGAGTGCGCTGAAATCAGGCACTAAATCATGCAAAGTAAATGGTACTTTAAACACGTTCTGGTCGATAAAGTTAAACGCACCACCCATCCATTGACCAAACTTATGCATTGCAGGGCCAAAGTTACGTGCGCTATAAAGTTCTTCTTTCAGCCAGCTGTTGTTGAATTTTTCAGTGTAAGCCGTTAGCTCTTTCACAAAGAAATCTTCGCCTTCAGTTACGCGAGCAATCGCCAAGTCACCGCCTTTTGCGACACCTGCAGCAATCGCTTCAAATACTGCTTCACCGCAAAGCATGCCAGACTTCATGGCGGTATGAGAGCCTTTGATTTTGGCAAAGTTTAAGAAGCCTGCATCATCACCAATTAAAGAACCACCTGGGAAGGTGAATTTTGGCAATGAGTTAAAGCCACCTTTGGTCACAGCACGTGCACCATAAGAAATACGCTTGCCGCCTTCTAGATACTGTTTAATTAGAGGGTGAGTTTTCCAGCGCTGCATTTCCATAAATGGATACATGTGTGGGTTGGTATACGACAAGTCCACAATCATACCCAAAGTCACTTGGTTGTTTTCTGCGTGGTATAACCACCAACCGCCTGAAGAACCTGTTTCACTTAATGGCCAGCCTGCACCGTGCATGACTAAACCTGGTTTGTGTTTTGCAGGGTCAATTTCCCAAAGTTCTTTAATACCAATCCCGTAGTGTTGCGGATCGGCATCTTTATCCAAATTGAATTGCTGGATTAAACGCTTACCTAAATGACCACGACAGCCTTCTGCGAAAATGGTGTATTTGGCATGTAGTTCATAACCCGGTGTGAAGTTATGCGTTGGCTCGCCATCTTTACCAATGCCCATGTCACCAGTTTGGATGCCTTTAACCGTACCATCGGCATGGTAAAGAATTTCAGATGCCGCAAAGCCAGGGAAAATAGAAACTTCTAATTCTTCGGCTTTTTGACCTAACCAACGCACCACGTTGCCTAACGAGATCACGTAGTTACCATCGTTATGCATGGTTTTAGGCACCATCCAATGCGGTGCTTGCTGAGCTTTTTCAGGTGACATCAAGAAGAAAGTTTTATCTTCAGTCACAGGCACATTTAAAGGCGCACCTTCTTCTTTCCAGTTAGGAAATAACTCGTTGATGGCGCGAGGCTCAAGAATTGCACCCGAAAGGATATGCGCACCAACTTCAGAGCCTTTTTCGACCACACAAACGGACAGATCATTTAAATTGTTTTCAATTGCAAGTTGACGAATTTTGATCGCAGCAGAAAGACCCGCAGGGCCTGCGCCTACGATGACTACGTCAAACTCCATCGATTCACGTTCGATGTGTTCCATGTAGGACTCCTCATATAATTGAAGGTGGCAACCGCATCAAGCAACGGTGCTGCCATGAGTATTTTTAGTTGCCAGACACAAATTTAATCGTGTCTTTTACAGTATGGGTAAGTATTGTGAGCTAGTATAGTTTTAAACCGAGTCTTAGCCAATTGGCTGAATCGTATTATTTTTCCGTCAGTAAGGTACTGCAGCATGAAGCATGACGATAATTCAATCAAACCGACAGAAAATGTAGCTACGGCTGATAATAAAAATTTAATGCACATTGCACAATATATAAAAACTGGACAGTCAGGTCACAAAAGATCAATCCCTCCTTTGGAGCAATGGCATCCAAAGCATTGTGGAGCAATGGATTTGCTGGTCAAAGCCAATGGAGAATGGTGGCACGAAGGTCAATTGATCAAACGTCAGGCATTGGTTGATCTGTTTTCTAGTGTGTTATGGAAAGAGCAGGGCAAGTTTTATTTAAAAACCCCAGTGGAACAAATTGAAATCCAGGTAGAAGATGAGCCTTTGTTCATCAATCAGGTTGATGTGGTCGAAATCGGACAGCAAAATTATATTCAACTTATCACTACACATCAGGATATTGTGATTGTTGATGCCGAGCATCCTATTTTTATGCGTGAATATGCAGGTGAGCTGCGTCCTTATGTGCATGTGCGTTTTGGTATTAATGCCCTGATTCAGCGTGCGGCTTTTTTACATTTGGTGGAATTGGGCGAGCTGAGTGAAAATGCGCAGGGCGAAACGATTTTATCGTTGAAAAGTGGTGATTTGCACTTGCATTTAAGCAGCTGAGGTTTAAGCTTTATTCATCCCATTTTGTATTGCTGAATCTCTTGCTATGACAGCCATTCATCCTGTTTCTCCCTTAAATCAAGCCATGCCAAAAGCACAAGCCAGTGCGCCAATTGGTATTTTTGATTCGGGCATAGGAGGCTTGTCAGTTGCCATTGAAATTGCAGAATATTTGCCCAATGAGCGCATCCTTTATTATGCCGATACTGCACATGTGCCGTATGGCCCACGTGATGATCAAAATATTCGAGAACTCACTGCAGCTGCAATCGAATGGTTATATCGACAAGGTTGTAAAGTTGCGGTCGTGGCGTGTAATACTGCTTCTGCTTTTAGTCTAGATTATCTGCGCGATCATTACGGCGAAGATTTTCCCATTATTGGTTTAGTGCCTGCTTTAAAGCCTGCCGTATTAAATAGCCAAAGCAAAACTGTGGCTGTACTTGCGACGCCTGCGACTTTTCGCGGACAACTTATTAAAGATGTGATGCAGCGTTTTGCGATTCCTGCTCAAGTGCAAGTCTTGAATGTCACCAATCTAGATTTAGTGCCTTTTGTTGAGCAAGGGGCGCAAATGAGTGAGGCATGTTTAAGTTCCTTACAGCAGAGTTTGCAACCTGTGGTCGATCAGGGCGCGGACTATTTGGTGCTCGGTTGTACCCATTATCCTTTCCTAAAACCTGCGATTGAGTCCATTTTTGGTCAGAAACTGACATTAATTGACTCAGGAATTGCCGTTGCGCGTCAAACTTCCCGCATTTTAATTAAAAATGAGTTATTATTTGAACAAAGTTTGGCAGATACTTTACAAATTGCGTGTTATGTCAGCGGGAACAATGCAGAACAATTAAAGCCCGTGTTGCAGCATCTTATTCCAGGCAATATTTCTTGGAGTATCGCAAATGTGAGTACTGTGGACTGACTTTAAGATAATTTTTTTATGATTGGGGAAAGGCATTACAAGTAGACGGTGACCGACTTGTAATGGCAATAGGAGAGGGGAAACCAATGCTCGATAAGCGCTATCAGGTCTTTATCTCGACGTCTGGGGCAGATATGCAGCCAGAACGAGTGATCTTGGCACAAACATTGGTGGGAATGGGTTTTTTTTCGTGGGGTTTAGAACAACGTACCCCACTCAGCACTGCATTTGCACGCCGTCAAATTGATGATTGTGATTATGTGGTGATTCTATTGGGCAGCCAGTACGGTGAGCAATCGGTGTCGGGCGTGGGGTATATGCATTTAGAGTATATTTATGCAGTCACCAAGCAAAAGCCGATCATTGTATTTATGCACGAAGACCCAGATTCACGTGATTCATCTTTACATGATGAAAAACCTGAATTGCGTGAAAAATTCAAAGAGTTCCGTAAATTATTACAACAAGAAGTCGATCAGGTGTTTAGCTACCGCACTCTGCGTGATTTAGAGCTTGCTGTCCGCTTTAATATGTCGCAAATGCTAGAACGTTATCCGACTTCTGGTTGGGTGCGCCCGCAAAATACACAAGCTTTGCATGATGAAATTGAACGTTTAAAAAGTAAGTTACGTCAGCTGGAAACCGATGTGGGACAGCGCGAAGCAGACCCGTTTCTAAGCGTATCTAAAGTGTCGATGAATGAATCATATCGTTTTGAATATCGCATGCATGCCTATCAGGATGGTAACTTTAGAGAGCTGAAAGTTGAGCGAAGTTTAAGTTGGGCGCAGTTGTTGGCAATTTTAGGCAATACTTTTATTCATCCAACCCCTGAAGAATATTTTTCGAAACGCATGAATGAATATTTGAATGAAACTGGTTTGGAGGATGCACGTCGGATCATGCCACGTGCGCATGCAGTTGCACGTGCCCAAATCAATATTCGGGCCTTGCATCAGATTAAAATGCAAATGCGTCAAAATGACTGGATTGTGCAGGCGGGGCGTGATGATCGTCAGCGGATGTTGTGGCAAACCACGGCAAAAGCGCAAAAACTTTTAGAGAGCAATTTGCTAGATACCGATCGGGTTTATTCATTTAAAACACCGTATTAATCTCTCAATACAGAGTGAAAAAACTGTTAAAGTAGTCGGGCTCAATCATCAGACACGAGGGCTGAATGTTGTCTACAGCAAAACCCAAAGTAACCGTTCTTTTAGCCAATTTAGGTACGCCTGATGAACCGACTGCAGCAGCGGTTCGCCGTTTTTTAAAGCAGTTTTTATCCGATCAACGGGTGATTGAAATTCCAAAACCGATTTGGCAAATCATTTTGAACTTATTCATTTTGCCATTTCGTCCTAAGCGTGTTGCACATGCTTATGCCATGGTCTGGCAGCAAGATTCACCGATGCGGGAAATTTTGTTGCAACAGGTTGATGCTTTAAAACAGCAGTTATTGCCGCTATATCCTGAGTTTGAATTGAATATTCTACCGGTAATGACCTATGGCAATCCGGGTATTCAACAGGCTTTGGCAGCTTTGAGTCAAAATCCTCAAGATCACGTGATTTTGTTCCCTTTATTTCCACAATATTCGGCAACTTCGACTGCACCTTTATATGATGCCGTTGCCAAATGGGTGCCACAGCAGCGTAATTTGCCGGGCTTATCCATCATTCGTGATTATTATCAGCATCCTTTATATATACAGGCTTTGGCACAAAGTGTACGTGACTTTCAGGCCGAACATGGTGTGGCAGAAAAATTGTTGATGTCATTTCATGGCATTCCACAACCCTATGCAGATAAGGGCGACCCTTATGCCGAGCGTTGCCGTATCACTGCGCAATTGGTTGCCGATGCATTGAATTTAAATGAACAGCAATGGGCAATCAGTTTCCAGTCACGTTTTGGCAAGCAGGAATGGGTTAAGCCCTATACGGATGTTTTGTTAGAAGAGTGGGGGCAGCAGGGGGTGAAATCTGTGCAGATCATGAGCCCTGCTTTTTCTGCAGATTGTCTGGAAACCCTAGAAGAATTAGCGATTCAAAATTCAGAGCTGTTTTTGCAGGCAGGTGGAGAGCAATACGCCTATATTCCTGCCTTAAATACCCGTGCCGATCATTTGGATTTGCTCAATCATTTACTTCAGGCTAATCTTGAGGCTTTAAAGCTTCAGCTCGCCCATTAAATTTTGAGGTCTAGACCTATGTTGCAAGTCAAAATTGTTCCTGTAACTGCATTTCAACAAAACTGCTCAATTGTTTGGGATGCTGAAACCAAAGAAGCAGTTTTGATTGATGCGGGTGGTGAATCTGAAAAATTAAAAGCCGAAGTAGAAGCTTTGGGTTTAACCGTAAAAGCCTTATGGCTAACGCATGGACATTTAGACCATGCTGGTGCAGTGGGTGCTTTGCAACATCACTGGAATGTTCCTGTGATTGGTCCACAGAAAGAAGACGCATTTTGGTTAGATCAGTTGCAAGAAGTGTCTGCGCGTTATGGTTTTCCTATCCCTGAACAAGTCACTGTGAGCCAGTGGTTAGATGGTGGCGAAGTACTACAACTTGGTGAAGAAAGTTTTGAAGTGCGCTATGCCCCAGGGCATACTCCAGGTCATGTGATGTTCTATAACGCCAAATATGGCATTTTGTGGACGGGTGATGTGCTGTTTAAAGGTTCAATTGGCCGTACAGATTTTCCGCGCGGTAATCATCAACAATTATTAGATTCAATTCAGCGCGAGTGTTTCAGTTTGCCAGATGACACCCAGTTTATTTCAGGTCATGGGCCAATCAGCACCATTGGTTTTGAAAAACAGCATAACCCGTTTGTAGCAGGGCAAGCAGGTTAAAAGCAGTGTGTATTTATGCTTTAAGAAAAAGTCAGCAGTCGCTGACTTTTTTATTTGCGAAAGGGATTATTCAGCATTTGTTTGCTTTCAATTGCAAACAGCATTGTGAAAATTGTCAGTAAGATGCCTATGCACAGCATGAGTAAATCATGCGCGTACAGTCCAAAGCCTAAACTGCTGGTAGAGAGTAAAATACACAGCATTACAATTCCTTTTAACATGATTTCCATGGTGAAATGTTCCTAGGTTATTTTTTGCTTTCTTTATTGTTATGTGCAGTGAAGGAGTCACGAATAGTGCAAAGTATAACCTGTGCTAATTCTGCTGAAAGCAATTATAGAACAACTAAATTTTGAATAATTTTTCTAAAAATGTGAAAAATTCCATGAAACTGTGTGTAGTTTTAGGCAATATTTGGCGTGGAAATTTATTGCTTATTCCTCAGAGTTTTCTGCTTGCGGAGCATCTTGGGTGGGTAAACGATACTCGTCATTTGCCCATGCGCCTAAATCAATGAGCTTGCAACGCTCAGAACAAAAAGGACGAAATGGATTGTTTTCCCATTGCGAAGGTTCACCACAACGAGGGCAAGGAAAAGTGCGTGGCATGCTGAACTCCTATGAAAAATACAGGATTGGATTAGGCAAATAGCACCTGACTTGGTAGACTTGTGCCGAATTTTGTAAGTTTGATCTGATTATGCCAATTCGTCAATTTCAAGCACAGCGTATGCATGCCCCTCGTGATTTTCAAGCCATTGCCAATGAATCGATTTGTGTTGAAATTGGTGCGGGAAAAGGCAAGCATGCTTTATTATTTAGTGGGCAACATCCCGATAAAAAATTAATTGCGATTGAGCGTACCCGCGAAAAATTTGTAGCGATGCAAAAACAGCATCAACTTGAAGGTCAGCACAACTTACAAATTGTGCATGCCGATGCCATTCCATGGATTGTGCATGCTTTATTTCCTGCTCAAGTTGAGCAATTCTTTATTTTATATCCGAATCCAGAACCACATAATGCCACCCAGCGTTGGTTGAATATGCCGTTTTTTGAGTTTTTACTGTCACGCCTACAAACAGGCGGCAGTATTACTTTGGTCAGTAATATTCCTGAATATATTGCAGAAGCACAGCAGCAGTTGATTGAGGTGTGGAAGTTGCCATTTATTCAGCAGGATGTTCCAGTAGATTCGGCACGTACCCATTTTGAAATTAAATATTTAGCCCGTGGTGAGCGTTGTCAGGAATTGCGTATCACTAAGCCAGCAGGCTATCAAACTCGTTTTGATGATTTTCAGCCTTTACAGGGACAGCAGCCAGTTTTAATGCCTGCTGAAACAGTTGAAACAAAATCTTCCGCAGACTCAAGCTCAGTTGCCGAGTAAACAGGCATGAAACAGCGCATTGCAATTATTGGTGCAGGCCCTGCAGGCTTAATGGCTGCCGAAGTGCTGAGTCAGTATGCCTATGATGTGCATGTCTATGAGCAGAAACCTTCAGCGGCACGTAAGTTTTTGATGGCAGGTAAAACGGGGCTGAATATTTCACATGCCGAACCGATTGCACAATTTATTCAGCGTTATGATCGGGCGGAATGGTTGGCGCCGTGGATTCAACAATGGGATGCGGCTTGGATTCAAAACTGGATGCAGAGTTTAGGGATTCAGTCTTATGTAGGTTCATCGGGGCGGATTTTCCCACAAGAAATGAAAGCCGCACCTTTGCTACGCGCATGGTTAAAACGCTTGGTTGATGCAGGCGTGCAGTTTCATTATCGGCATCAGGTATGTGATTTAAAGAACAATCAACTCAGTATTCAAAATCTAAGTACAGCGCAAGTTGAACAACAGCAGTTTGCCGCTATTGTGATGGCATGTGGAGCAGTGTCGTGGTCGAAATTAGGTAGTGATGGTGCATGGCAGCGTTGGTTATCTGCCAATGAAATTCAGCCTTTTCAAGCCAGTAATGCAGGGGTGGAATGTCACTGGTCTAACTATATGCAGCCAGTTTTTGGACAACCTTTAAAACGTGTGCAAGCATGGGTGAAAGGCGCTGAACCGAGCATGGGCGATATTGTGATTAGCCATTATGGTTTGGAAAGTGGCTTAATTTATAAGCAAGGGCGAGCATTGCGACAGTTGCAGCACGCTCAACAACCGCTGCAGTTACAACTCGATTTGCTACCCGATTTAACCGTTGAGCAACTCTACCAAAAGTTGCAACCTTCCAAAAAACAGTCTGTAAGCAATATTTGGCGTAAGGCAGGTTTGGATGCCGTGAAGTCTGCAGTCGTGCGTGAGTTGGTGGATAAAGCCCTTTGGCAGCAACCTATGCAATTGGCGCAGCAGATTAAAAATTTAACGGTGCCTTTAAAGGGTTTTCGTCCTATTGAAGAAGCAATTAGCTGTGCGGGCGGAGTCAAACGTGAGGTTTTATCTGCACAATTGCAGTTAAATTCCAATCCACACGTTTTTCTCTGTGGTGAAATGCTGGATTGGGATGCGCCAACGGGCGGCTATTTGCTGACAGCCTGTTTTGCTACGGGACGCGCTGCTGCTGAAGGAGTGCATCAGTATTTACAGCAGCGTCCGTAAAACACGTTATTCATCAAGTTGTGGATATTGCTCACGCCAATGTTCTAGTTGTTGCTGCGCCTGTAGCAAGTCTGCTAAGCCTTGCTGACGTTGTTCTTTACTGACAGGATAAGGTGCAGAAGTTGTATTTTGAGTTGCTAGATATTGCGCTTGCTGTTCCCAATAATGACTCATTAGGCCTTGAATATAACGCCCTTGCGGTGTCTTTAAATCCAGTTCTTTGAGCATACTCAAGGCAGATTGAATGTTGTCCTGCAGGCGATTTTGTGCAAATGCAGCATAGAGTTGTTGGCTTTCATGCAAGCGTTCTAACTCATCTTCCAAATCATTGCTCATTTGGTCATGGCGTTGTTCATAATCCATCAGCAATTGAATATCATGCGGGTCATCCGCAGTCATTTCAAAGGGCTGAATCGCGGCTTGCTCGACCTGAGTTTGCATGATTTGATCTTCAGGGCTGAGTTTGTCTGCATGTTCTACTTTGCTGCGCTCGCAAGCGCTGAGGGAGAACGCCAAAAAAATTGTTAAGGGAGCAATCGCGTGTTTAAAGGTTATTTGCATTTATTTGCTCCCTCTCATTCAACTTTTTGATAGACATACAAATGTGTACAATAGGGAAATTCAATTTCATCTTGCACATGCTTATTCGTATATTCTAATACTAATTGTTCAAATTGTGTTTTGAGTTGTTGTTGCTGAGCGGCAGGCATTGCAGCGATAAAACTGGTCGAGAGTAGACGCTTGGAAACCACTTGCTCGACTGTGCCAACATGCCTGTGGTGAAATTGCTGTTCGTGGCAAAGTTGGAATAAATCTGTATCTGCAAAGACCTGACGCCAGTCTTGATTGTGAAAGCGTGGTGTATCGCCCTCAAAAGGGAGAATCATTTCTGCGAGGGCATTGACCCAATTCACTGAAATATCACGCTGATTCCAGATGAGTAACAAGTGAGCTTGAGGTTTTAAGATTCGGTGAATTTCCTTTAAACTTTGCAGATTGGCAAACCAATGAAAAGATTGCGCACAGCTCACCAAATCTGCACATTGATCGTGCAATGGTAATTGCTCACTTCGTGCTTGAATTGTCTTAACCTGTGGGTAAAGTTGTTCTAATTCGGCTAACATGCTGGCAATTGGATCTACCGCTATAAGCTGAGTTGTCAGTTTGAGCAAATGTGGCAGGAACTTTCCTGTGCCAGAACCCAAGTCTACAATATTGCTATTCAGTGGAACTTGGAGCTGATCTTGCAGGAAAACATCGACTTTTTGCGGGTAACTGGGGCGAACTTGTTGATATAGGTTTGCCCCTAAAGCAAAGCCTTGTTGTGCGGCAGGATGTAGAGATTGTGTCATATTTTGCGATTTTTAATCTGCTGTGCATCTATAAAATAACATATTCACTTTTGAACTTGCGTACAGGGTATTCAAGTTTAAAGTAACGGTTTAATTCAGCGCCTTGGCGCCGGTGTGGGAATGGACAAACACATAATTTTTGAAGACGGACATATCCGCGCTATTTTCATGAAAGGCTCATCTCAGGAGCTGATTTTTTCTTTTGGCGATTTAATTACACGGGCCAAAGGAACGTCTATTAATGCCGAAAAATCACTGGAAAAGTTTCATTTTAATGTGATTGGGGTCATGCCTAAGGAAAAATCATGGTTTCCTGAAGCTTCTATGCGTGCCATGTTGGCAGCCATTCAAGAGCTCATTGCCCCGTTTAAAGTCCGTGTCGGCTATGGCGGCTCTATGGGAGGCTATGCGGCAATTAAGTATTCTAATTTACTGGATTTAAACCGCATTGTGGCTTTGGTGCCGCAGTACTCGATTGACCCTGAAGATATTCACGACGCACGCTACAATATGTTTTACCATGCCGATGTGAATGCCAATATGCGTATTCAAGCGCAGGATGTATCGGCACAGCGTGAATATATTGTGGTTTATGACCAATACTATCCAGAAGATCGTGGGCATTATTTAAAAATACAGCCATTAATTCCGCATTTACATACCTTGCATTTGCCATTTACAGGGCATGATGCGATTGCGATTTTGGCTAACTCAGAATTATTAAATGACTTTTTGACCCATCCTTTTGATGCGCCGTTTTTTTACCAAAAAATTCGCAAGGTGAAAAAGAACAGTAAGTTTTACTACCGTAAAGTGATTGAAAATGTCTTACCGAATCACCGTTGGTCTTTAGGTCGTATTTTAAAATACAACAATTTACAGCTAGACAGTAATTTCTTTGATGCCAAGCTGAAACAAAACCTGATTCGTTCTTTATTGAGCAATAAACAGGTCGATCAGCACGACCTAAACAAATTGGGTCTGCAAATCCAGTTACCGTATGAAAATCGGAATGTATTGCTCGATCATTTTGGTCATGGTTTGGTGTTTAACATCATCAGCCAAAAAATTGAGAGCTATGCAGCAAATGCAATTGCCTTAAACCATAAATTTTTGATTCCGATTTATGCCAAAGGCAGTGGCTTGGTACAAATTTATCTAAACGATGAGCGCTACTTAATTAGTATGAATGATCGTCATGTCATGAAATTATGCAAAGAGCAAGATGCGCTTGCGGCAGGCATGCATCCCTTAATACTGAAAAAATATAGCGACTATTTTGTCTTGAGTTATAAGGATTTAAACCTGAGCAGCGATGAGTTTGGCGGCAACGACTTTGTAGAAGATTTACCAGATACTGCCAAATTTACTCTAGAACTTGAACAGTAGTCTGCAAAGTTTTAAAGCCTTAATTTCTATGGTTTAAATTTTAGACACTTGTATTGTTTTGCCATTGGGCTAAGATGGTCTTGAAACCTTGTTTTATTGATCATTCCAAGGGTAGTGTGTATGACCAAGTTGTTAATGCCTGCTGTGCTTGTTTTATTGTTCAGTTTAATTGTATCTGCAACGGCTTTTGTCGATGCGCCAGAGCCTAAAGCCTATTTATTCTTTGCTTTAGCTGTGTTGGTATTACTTGGGCTTAGCCTATATGTGTTCCGACAAATACAAAACTCTATTCGTTTTCACATGAATAAGCCTGCAGAATAATTGCAGGCTTTTTTATAATTTTAAAGCAAATCATCAATCCAATATTTTTATAGTTTAATCACTTTAATTTCTTCTTCAGATTCGTCACTTGGGGCAGCCTGAGTCTGTGCTTCCTGTGTCTGTGGTGTTGTAGTGGTTGGCGCAGGCGTTACATTTTGTGATGGTGTACTTAATGGCGCTTGATAGATTGGTACGGCTTGATCACTTTGCCCTGTAATCACTTCTTTGGTTTCCTGAATTTTATTATTGACCTGACCCGCCAGTTGCTGCCCTGTTTGCTTGGCTTGCGCTGCACCCTGACTGCCCAAAGTTTTGGCATTGTCTAAAGCCTGATGTGCCGATGGACGAATTTTCTCAATGCCTTTTTCTGTGACTTCACCCACTTTATGTGCAGCCTGAATCACACCTTCCTGAGTTTTATAAGCCCAGACGTGTAATAAATTTGGATTGTCTGCATAAGGGCGAATCGGTTTGTGGCTTTGATTGTCTTGTGTAGGTTCAGAACTGTTTTGCGCACATACAGCAGCACTGCTGAGCAATAATCCAATGGCAATACCGAAACTGATTTTATTCATGTGTTGGCCTCTTTAAATACGCAGTGTGGTGGCTACTGAAAGCTTGAATGTAGATGAGGATTCTTGGCAGTACCCATCTTAAAATTACAACCTTCACGCGCTATGTAGTGATGTTGTTGAGGATTGTATAAGGAATACATGACAAATACTGTTTGCTTCTCGCAAGTTTAATTGTCTTTAGAGTGATGATTGAACATGCGTTTGAATCATGTGGTGTTTCTAAGCACAATTTATGCAGATCATAAGCAGAGCATAAATAGAAAGACCCACAATAATTTGTGGGTCTTGTTACTCTGGAGAGTTTTAAAGCAGGGCAGTATTGGACTGCACTGCACGATTATCTTAATTTGAAATATCTGAAGATGGCGGGTTTGTGTTAAAAGTCACACAATCTTGCTACATCAGGATACATTCAAGTTCGTTTTAAATTAGTTGCATTGTGCAAGTGCATCTTTATGAAAGTGACTGCGCAAGGTAATGAAGTTTTTTTGTACCGTAGCATCGTGCAAGTCAAAGTGCTGTGCAGTGCTGGTGCCGTCTTGGGCAAAAGTTGCAGAACCTGCTGAAATTAAGGTGTTGCCTTTAAATGCCCATTGTTCGATTGAGCGACCTGCCTTGAGTGTACCTGTAAATTCAATAACGCATTTATCAATAAATTTAGTGAGTTTTGCGCTGTTGTTTACGGTGTCTGGGTAAACTTCGATATTTTGAACTTCTTGTAATACACCTGCTGTGAGCTGAGGAATAACAGGTGCAGAGGTACACGCACTAAGAGAAAGGCAAGTTAAACCCGATAAGATGAGTGTTTTAAGTTTCATAAGCTTGTTTTCTTGTTGAGTGTTGTTAGGTTGAGTATAGGGAATCTAGAGTAAAATGCCTACCGATTAATGATTCCAATCTTGTGAACGGATACGTCCAGTCTGATAGTAAATCGACACTAATTCTATAAAATTCTTAAAATCTGAGTTTTCATTTAGAATTCTATTGATTGATTGCCAGTCAACTTCTTGTCTACGTCGTGCAGGCAATAAAATTTCACTTTCGGTTGGATTCTCAGGAATTAAAATTATTACACCAATACCATGAAGTGCAGAAAGCATCCGAAGTTCTTCCTCCACTTCACTTGTTGATATTGAGGTTGCGACTAAATAACCTTCATTGGCCCAACTTGAATTACTCACAGCTTGGAAAAAGCTACTACGCACATTTGAACTATTTAATTCTTTTTTGACTTCAAAAGCCCAAAGACGAACATTTTGCCCAGAGCTATGTTTGACGCAAGTTTTAACTAGATCATTCCAACGATTATCTACTGCTTGCATGGCCACAATATCAGGATGTAACCACTGATTTCCATTTTGACCACGAGTGTTTTTTGAACGTTTCTCATCAATTCTAAGACAATATAGATTAAGTTCCGAATTTAAGAACTCAGTCAGAATGGGATAAAGATCGTGCTCTGATAAGTGATCTAATTTAATTATTGGCAAGTGAACTTCAGTGTTAGTATTTTCAGAAATAATTAAATTACCAATGCCTTGTTCTACTTCATAGGTTGAATTAGGATCAAACCATAATTGTCTTGGTCGTGGTTGATCACGTATATGAATATGTGGTGAAACTTTTAGAATATTGGTTTTTGCACTACTACTAATTTCACGAACAATTTGTTGTATAAAATCTGCATCAGATTCAAATCGATCATTTAATCTTTTGGCTTCATAATCTTCTGGAAATAATTGGATAATAGCTTCCGCTATATCTCTTGAAGTAAATTTTTGATTTGGATGTGCTTTTAAAAATTCTGCGACTTTTTGTGGTTGTGATAGTTTCATCTTCATAATTATATAAAAAACCCCACTATCAAAATAGCGGGGTTTCTTTTATTTTACAAGCAATTAAGACTTTAGTGCTGCAACACACTTACATCTGCAACACGTGTAAATAAGCCACGTAACTGTGCCAGTAAACGTAAACGGTTGGCTTTCAATTCAGCATCATCAGCCATGACCATCACATTGTCAAAGAACGCATCTACTGGCGCACGTAATGCAGCCAATTGAGAGAGTGCAGTGGTGTAGTCTTTTGCTGCCAATAATGGCTCAACCACAGGTGTGATTTTCGCAAGTTCCGCGAATAATGCTTTTTCTGCATCTTCCACCAAGTTAGCTTCAATGACGCTTCCTTCAGGTGCGGTTTCTTTGGCTAAAATGTTGGCAACACGCTTGTTTGCAGCAGCCAATGCAGCCGCTTCAGGCAAGGCACGGAAGTGATTTACCGCATTCACACGTTTATCAAAATCTAGTGGAGATTTTGGTGATAACGCTTGAACCGCTTGGATCACGTCAACATCAACGCCTTGGTCTTCGTACTTCGCACGGTAACGGCCTTCTAGGAATGCAACCGCATCTGCCAGAGACTTGTCGTGGTCTTTTAATACATCGCCATAAGCAGCTAAGGCTAGCTTAATCAAGTCTTCAATTGAAACATCAAGTTCATTTTCAGTCACTAGACGCAGGATACCAATGGCAGAACGACGTAGCGCAAATGGGTCTTTAGAACCTGTAGGTGCCTGACCAATACCGAAAATACCAGTTAAAGTATCTAGACGATCCGCAAGGGCAATCGTTGTACCCGTTTTGGTTTTAGGCAGAACGTCGCCCGCAAATTTAGGTAAGTATTGTTCACCCAGTGCTTCTGCAACTTCGTCATTTTCACCTTCAAGACGTGCGTAGTAAGTTCCCGCAATCCCTTGAAGTTCTGGGAATTCACCTACTAACTCAGAAGTTAAGTCGCATTTTGCAAGCAGGGCAGCTTTTTCAGCATCTTCAGCTTTTGCACCCGTAATCGGAGCAAGTGCGACAGCCAGTTTAGCAATACGTTCAGACTTGTTCCACAAAGTACCCAGTTGTGCCTGGAATACCATGTTGGCCAGTTTCTCTTTACGAGAAGCTAATGGCTGTTTCTGGTCTTGCAGGAAGAAGAACTCAGCATCTGACAGACGTGGACGAACCACTTTCTCATTACCTTCAATAATTTGAGTCGGATCTTTAGACTCAATGTTTGAAACGGTAATGAAGTAAGGCTGTAATTTGTTTTCAGCATTCACCAGACAGAAATACTTCTGGTTATCTTGCATGGTAGTGATCAGGGCTTCTTGAGGAACGGCAAGGAAGCGTTCTTCAAAGCTGGCACGTAGTGCAACAGGCCATTCTACCAATGCAGTCACTTCATCCCGTAGGTCACTAGGCACAATCGCAATTGCATTGACTTCATCTGCCAACGCTTTTACTTGTTGGTCGATAATTCCTTGACGTTCTTCAAAAGACGCAATGACTTTAGCTGCACGTAACGCATCTAAATAGTCATTGGCGTGTTGTAGTCTGATTGCTTCAGGGGCATGGAAGCGGTGACCATAAGTGACATTACCTGCCTGATGGTCTTGAATCGTTGCTTCAATTACTTGATGATCTTTAAGTAAAACGACCCATTTTACTGGGCGCACAAATTCAGTACGGCTCGCAGCAGAGCGCATGCGTTTTGCAATTGGCAGGTTGTCCAACGCAGTTTGTAGAATTTGTGGCAATAATGCATCAAGGCTTTGACCTTTCACATCTTTTAGGTAGCAGACTTTTTCTACTTTACCTGCTTGGAAAGTAGAAACCTGATCAACCGTAATACCTTGACCACGCATAAAGCCTTCAAGCGCTTTGGTCGGTTTGCCTTCGGCATCATAGGCGGCTTGAACAGCAGGACCATCAAAACGTTTTTGGGTGTCTGCTTGCGCACCATCTACATTGACAATTTTAAGTGCCAAGCGACGTGGCGCTGCATAGGCTTCGATCGCATCAAAAGCCAAGCCTGCATCTTTTAAGCCTTTTACGGTTTCAGCTTGTAATGCATCACGTAAAGTTTTTAAGCTTTTTGGGGGAAGTTCTTCACAGCCAAGTTCAAATAAAACGGTATGCTTAGACATTATTTGTTCTCCGCTGATTTTTCTGCTTGAGCCGCTTCTGCTTCAACCTGAGCTTTCAATTGAGCTAAAACTTCATCACGTAAATGCGGTTCAGCCATTGGGAAGCCTAATTTTGCACGTGCAGCCACATAACTTTGTGCAATAGAACGTGCCAAAGTACGAACACGTAAAATATAACGCTGACGTTCAGTCACAGAAATTGCACCGCGCGCATCCAACAGGTTAAAGCAGTGAGATGCTTTAATCACTTGCTCATAAGCAGGTAATGGTAATTCTGCTGCAATTAAACGGCTCGCTTCTACTTCATAGAAGTCAAACAGTTCAAACATTTTTTCTACAGGTGCGTATTCAAAGTTATAGGTCGATTGTTCAACTTCGTTTTGATGGAACACATCGCCATACGTCACAGTACCAAACTGTCCTTTAGTCCAAACCAAGTCGTAAACTGAATCGACACCTTGCAGGTACATTGCCAGACGTTCAAGACCATAGGTGATTTCGCCTGTTACAGGGTAGCATTCAACACCACCGACTTGCTGGAAGTAAGTAAACTGAGTCACTTCCATGCCGTTTAGCCATACTTCCCAACCTAAGCCCCAAGCGCCAAGTGTTGGAGATTCCCAGTTATCCTCTACAAAGCGAATGTCATGCACCAATGGGTCAATTCCAATTGCTTTTAAAGAATCTAAATACAATTGTTGGATGTTGTCTGGGTTTGGTTTCAGCACCACCTGAAATTGATAGTAGTGTTGTAAGCGGTTCGGGTTTTCGCCATAACGACCATCTTTAGGGCGGCGAGATGGTTGTACATACGCCGCGTTCCATGTTTCTGGACCTAAAGCACGTAGGAAAGTTGCAGTGTGGAATGTACCTGCCCCCATTTCCATATCGTAAGGTTGTAAAACGACGCAGCCTTGCTCCGCCCAGTAGTTTTGTAAGGCAAGAATTAAGCCTTGAAAGGTATCAATATGCGATATGGCGCGACTCATGGTCATCCACTTAAAATTAGAGAAAAATTGTGCTCAATTATAAGGATTTTGCGGGGTGCTGGCAAAGGTTAAAGCACAACTAGCGGTTGGTTGTTTGGGGTTTTACAAATTCACTGATAAATGAAAGATATAAAACAAATACATCATTACTAAATGATTGCCTTATAATCTTGTCCAATTGTCACCACTGGATTGCCTGCCCGTGTTTCATTCACAACTTGATTGGCTGAATACGCTGAAACCCAATTTTAAAGTATTGCCGTTAAAAGAACGCCTACTTTGTGGTTTGGGCGCATTATTGGGTTTGGCATTATCTTCCCTGATCAGTTGGTGGGTGTTGGGCGATATTAACGCATGGTATATCGCGCCAATGGGTGCATCTTCGGTATTGTTGTTTGCTGTGCCTGCCAGTCCTTTGGCGCAGCCGTGGAATATTGTAGTTGGGAACAGTATTGCAGCAATTATGGGCGTGAGCTGTGCTTTATATATTCCAAATTTAACCGAAGCCTTTAGTGTGGCTGTGGCTTTATCTATTTTCTTGATGATGACCACCGATTCGCTGCATCCACCGAGTGGAGCAGTGGCCATTACCGCAGTGCTTGGCGGAGATGCCGTGCGTGAGCTGGGTTATCACTTCATCTTTTATCCTGTGCTGCTTAATTCAGTTTTGCTGATGATGATTGCAATCGTATTTAACCGCATGATTGGCAAGCCTTATCCTCAAACGCCACAGTTGAATCAACGTACCCAAGACCCAACGCCTACTCAAAAAGCCACTATTCAGCCGCAAGATATTCAAGATGTTTTAGATGCACAAACCCAGTTGCTAGATATTAGTGAATACGACTTACAAAAAATCATTTTAGAAGCGCAACACAAAGCCAGTGAACGACAAACTCAAGCACTGACTTGTGCCGATATTATGAGTAAAGATGTGGTCAGTTTGCAGCAAGATGAGGATATTCACAGTGCTTTAGAAAAATTCAAACACATGAATTTAATGAGTTTGCCAGTCATTGATACTGAACAACATTTGGTGGGAACTTTGGCATTGTATGAAGTGGTGGAATGGTTTAAACACGCAACAGATTTACCTTATAGCTGGAAACATCAAGTAAAACATATCATGTTGCGCCAAGTGGTCACGGTGCAACCGCAACAAAGTATTCAAGACCTTGTACCGTACTTTGTCGAGCGTTCTTTTAACTACATTCCTGTGGTAGAGCAGCAGCGTTTGGTGGGGATTATTAGCCGTGCCGATATGATTGCCGTCTTAAATCAACAGCTTGCTGTAAAGACCAATTGATTGACTTGTATTGTCGATGCGTATTCAACACGACTCAATCCTGAAATGCTGTGACTTTTAAAATATATTGCAGGTTGAAAGGCAAAAAAAAGCTACGATGCTTGGGGGAGCAATCGTAGCGAAAAAGAAAAAAACTGTGTAAATAAGGGATATCTAAGAGTGAATCAGCGAACGATTAAAACCTATAAATCTTACATGTGGTCAGTCTTTAAAATTTCAATACCATTTATCGGTCTTGATCAGAATTGACCGTGCGCACAGGTCTTGTGTAGCCCTGAGTATAGTTTGCTGTATTCAACTGGTTTTGTTTAGGGATCACCAACCACAACACCAAATACACCAAAATGCCTGGAAAGGCAGCACTCATCACGGAAACAATCACAAAAATTAAGCGCAGTAAATTTGCGTTCCAACCAAAACGTTCAGCAATACCACCCATAACCCCAGCAATCATATTTGAGCGGTTTGAGCGATATAAACCAACATTGGCCATCTAATTCTCCTTGAGAGATCTAAAATTCAAAATAAATACAGACTGAGGTTTAGGTTTACAGCACATCATCTGTCTATAGAATAAAAATGGTGATGCACTTGGGTTTTTTAAAGGGCGGTGGCAAAGCAATTAGTAAAGTTATGTAACTTTTGGTGTTGCTTAAACCAGCATCCACCTAAAATATCGTAAAGAAGCAATGGGCAGAGTAAGCGCTTGACCACAAAGGATTGAGGAAAAGCATGGCTTACATTGAGCTGTCTATTCGGTGGTTTGAATAGGACTGAATACTCGGTCTGGTCACTCTATATGAGGGATAGTGTGTCGGCTAAATTAAATATTTGCGCAGTTTCTATATGGAGTGCAGTGGCATTGCTTGGATGCGATGATTCACAACTTGAGCAAGCTGCAGTGCAAAAATATACAGAACAGGTAGAAACCAAAAGACTGACTGAAGTAGCAGGGCAGGCAACCGCACCCATGCAAACGGCTGCAACAGAACATCATATTCCCGAAAATCATCTGACTTATGTGGGACGCTATACTATTCAGATTAGCTGTGAAGATAAGTTTGTTATGTGCGAAAGCGGAAAAGTCGATTATATTCTGACCTTATTGCCTGATGGGACAGCGCATCGTATTTTTGTCAATGCGGGGCAAATCAGTTACGACAATAAAAAAAAATACCGCAAAGATTTATGGTTCTATGATGAAGACGCGCATCAAATTGTGGTGGCACGCGCCTCTGGGGTGAACTTTTACTATAATGTTGATCAAGACCATAATTTAATTATGGATAAAAACAAAATTGCGATTGCAACAGAAAATAATCGTGAATACTTTAAAAGCAATCCCTTACCTTCGCAAAACTATCATTTAATCAGAGCAAGTTAATTATTCGCTCATTCAATTCTTGGCCCATTCGTGAAAAACTTTTGGGCTTTTGTTTTTTACATCAAGTTTTTATTTGGGATGTGTAAAGTATGATTTATCAATGATGGCACATCGTCTACAACTGAATTGAGCAAGGTGTAGTGGATAAAAGTGTTAGTCAAACAGGGCAGAATACGGGAATTCTATAGTAAATTACGAAACTGCACGATCCACAGAACAGTGCTGTGATGACTGGTAATTTAAAGATTTTTTAGAAGGAATGGTGGGTCGTCCGCGATTCGAACGCGGGACCAACGGATTAAAAGTCCGCTGCTCTACCGACTGAGCTAACGACCCAGAGGAGTAAAAATGACGATGATCATTTTTAAAGTATCAACCTTGAAGAAGATGGTGGGTCGTCCGCGATTCGAACGCGGGACCAACGGATTAAAAGTCCGCTGCTCTACCGACTGAGCTAACGACCCATCTAAGGTTGATCAAGGAAATGGTGGGTCGTCCGCGATTCGAACGCGGGACCAACGGATTAAAAGTCCGCTGCTCTACCGACTGAGCTAACGACCCTGAACCAGCAATCAAGCAGGCTTGATTGTGAAGTGCAAGAAAAACCAGAGGGTTTTAAGCACCACTTCGTTTGATGGAGCGTATTGTAGCAAGATATGAAGCGAGCGCAAGTAAAAAATAAAAAAGTTGCCTATGTTTGATTATAAATGCAACAAATTTGTCGTATCTAATCAAAAAATAGGCAACATAGTGGCTTAGAAGCGATATTGATACTGTTGAATATTGTCGTAAATTTCTTGGGTCAGCTCGCAATAAGCAGATTGGTTTGGCAATAACACCAGAATTTTTTCATCACACTGTTTTAAATCAAAACCTTGAGTTTTCAGGGTGTTCTTCTGATATTTAAATGTACCTGTGGTTTGCATTTGCTTTTGAATGCGTAAAAAAACGGGTACTGCATAAGCGGGCATTGCTTTTTTAAACTCCACCAGCATTTGACGCAAGTCTTGTTCATCTAACTGGCAGCCTTCGTTTAAGGTAATCGCAGCCATACCTGCACGACCATTGGTATGTGGGATTTCAACGCCATACACGACAGCTTCAGCAATTTTTTCATAGTCACTGACAATGTTTTCTACTTCTGTGGTGGATACGTTCTCACCTTTCCAGCGGAAGGTATCACCTAAACGATCAACAAACTGGGCGTGACGGAAGCCAATGTCGCGGACTAAATCGCCCGTGTTAAAATAGGCATCGCCTTGTTTAAACACGTTTTGCATCATCACCGCCTTGTTTTTTTCAGGGTCGGTGTAGCCATCAAACGGTGAGCGACGGGTGATTTTTCCAATCAATAAGCCGACTTCGCCTTTTTTGACTTTCATGCATTTGCCTTTGGCATCGCGTACGGGTTCATTTTTTTCTTTATCAAACTGAATGACCGCATAAGGTGTCGGTGAAAAACCAACCGTGTTGTCAAAGTTAAACACGTTGCTAAAGCCGACGTTGCCTTCGCTAGACGCATACAGTTCCAGAATTTCCTGAACACCAAAGCGTGTTTTGAATTTGCTCCAAATATTAGGACGCATGCCATTGCCAATCATTTTGGTCACACGATGCCCACGCTCTAAATCAGAAGCAGGCGCATCCATTAAATAACGGCACAATTCGCCCACATAGCCAATCGCAGAGGCATTGAATTTGTGTACATCTTGCCAGAAGCATGAAGTGGAGTATTTTCTACGGATGGCAAAGGTGGCACTGCCTGCAATTACGCCACACCAGCACACCACAATGCCTGTGGCGTGGTACAGCGGCAGAGTGCAGTACATCACATCATCCTGATTTAAACCCAAGACATGACCATAGGTACCATAAGCCAACGTCCAACGGCTATTGGTGAAAATCACCGCTTTAGGTAAGCCTGTTGTACCTGAGGTATAGATATAAAACAGCCCATCTTTGCCCTGTACTGACCGTGTGGTGGCAGGGTTAAAGCTTGGGAATGATGCAATGCATTGCGCTAAATTTTGAAAACCTTCAGGGGCAGTGCCAGCATCGGTACGGGTATTTTGATCTGCAAACCAATACAGTCGATTTTCTGTAAGCTCAAGTTCTTGGCGAATATCGGCAACGGCTTGACGACATTCTTCCCCCACAATCACGGCAATTGGTTTGACTAAATTGATGCTGTGCGCCAAAACTTTGGCAACTTGTGCGGTATTGACCAAAGCCACGGTAACGCCAATTTTTGCTAAGCCAATGACACTGGCAATTAATTCAGGGCGATTTTCCAACATCACCGCAATGACATCACCTTTACGTGCACCTATGCTTAAATAGTAATGGGCAATTTGGTTGGCCCAAGCATTGAGCTGTAAATAGCTGTACTGCTGATCTTCAAACACTAGTGCACAGCCATGCGGGTTACGATGCACGGCTTTTTCAAATGCTAGACCTAAGCCTGCAGGCGTGTTGGGTGTGCGTAAATAGGCTTGCTTTAACCCTGTGATCAGGTGAGGCACTTTAGTCATAAACTGCGGAATTTTTGCCGCAACATCCGTTAAGCCAATTAAATCGCTTTTTGTCATCTGGTTCATAAGAATCCTGTTTTTGTCATCATCCGTTGCATCTGCACAGCATCACGTCTTGTTGTTTTGTAATCCCTAAGTCCTAGTGCAATCAACCTAATTTTTCAGCTTTGTTAGGTGTTTTTAGAAAAGCTGTTAAAAATCAAAAACACCTAAGTTCAAATTAGCTCGCTTAAATTTAAGTCAGCACCGCGTTGGCTCTAAAGTAGCAAAAAAAATCCAGCCATTAAAATGACTGGATTTTTTTATTCCGCTGCAAAAGTGCGAATTACGACTCAGTTGGCGGAGTTACTTTTTTAGGTGGACGGCCACGTGGGCGACGCGGACGTGCAGTTTTCTCTTTTTCTGCTTTGTCCTGTTCAGATTCAGCAGTTTCGACTGGGTCATCTACTGCTAATTCCACTTGTACAGGTGCGACCACTTCAACGGCAGTTTCTTCTTGCGCTGCTGCAGTTTCAGTGACAGCTTGTGCAAGGTCGTCTTGCGCGTTCAACTCAGGCTGAGTAGCTTCAGTTGTAGCCACTGCTTCAGGGTTTACTTCTGTAGTTGCTTCGACTTCAGTGCTTACTGTTGCAGACGTTTCTACCGTAGAACTTGCTTCTACAGATCCTTCTGTAGCTGCCACAACTTCAGTCGTTGGCTCTGCTGCAGGTGTGCTTTCCGCTTCAGCTTTTTCTACTGCCTGTGCTTGCTTGGCTTGTTCCAATGCTTGCTCAGCAGCTTGTTTGGCTAAACGACGACGCTCACGCGGATCGTTGGCAACACGCTTATCTGACACTGGTTTTGGTGGTGTTAGGTCTAACACAGGTGCAGGCTCAGCTTCAGGAGCAGCTTTGGCAACTTCCACATCACGAGTGACAGGTTTTTTCTCTGCCACAGGCGCAGTGCTAACAAGGCTTGCAGCATACTCGTCAGTGAACTTCTGCAAAGCACGATTGAACGTTGGAATTAAACCAAACTGTTCAATCAGAACTGAACAATCTTCGCCATATACGTGGCGAATCAGGCTACCAATGCTGTATTGCGCTAAAGTTGGCACCTGTGAAGGTGTTAACTTTGGTGCAGTTACTTGCTGCGCTTGACCTTCACGTTGCTGACGACGACGCTGACGCGGGTCATTGCTGGCACGTTTTGCAGGCGCAGTCGGTTGTGCTTGAGCTTCCGCAGGTGCAGCTGTTTCTTCTGCAACAACGGCTGCAGCTTCTACCACTGCAACAGCTTGAGTTGGTTCAGTAACCGTTTCAAGCACAGTTGCTTCTACTGCTGTCACTGGTTCAGCCGCTACTGGCGCAGCATTCAATGCCACAATTTCAGTTTGAGCTTGATCGACATTCACTACCAAAGCCGTCGTGTTGAACTCTTGACGCGGTGCATCAATTAAGTCCACTTTTGGCTGATTAGAAGCCACTGCGGTAGGTGCTTGCTCATTCAATACGCTTGGGTCGCGGTGACGATTTGGGCGTTCTGGACGAGGTTGGTTACGACGGTCACGACGTGGTACGGCATTTTGCTGCTGCTCATTGTTATTTTGAGCTTCTTGCTGCTGCGGTGCTTGGTCATTGCTGTGCTGACGACGAGAATTGCGTTTGTTTTCACGCGCTTCCTGACGTTGCTCCTGACGCGACATCTGAACCACTTCTTCATGCACTTGATGTTGTTGATTGTCGTGCTGAGTTTGTGGCTCACGTTGCTCTTTGTGCTTGTTGTTATTGTTGTTGCTATGACGCGGCTTTTTGTTGTTGTGACGCGGAGCCGGTTTGTCTTCACGTTCAGCAGATTTCTCTGCAGAGTCACGTTCAGTTTTTTGTGCCACTGTCGATGGTGCAAGGTATACATTTTGACTGCTTGCAGCAGGGGCAGCAGATGCAGTTGCAATTTGACCAAACTGACCACGGCTCACGGCACCGCTATTTACCATTTGCTCAATGGCTGCCGCCGCATTGTTGGCACTACGTGCTTGATCAATGGTGCTGGCTTGCTTTTGAACAAACAGGTTTTCTAACCATGCACATGGGCTTGCAGCTGTTGTGGCTGCCGCAGGTGCAAGCTGCTGTTGTGCAGATGCTTTATTTTGCTGTGCTGCTTGTGGTTTTCTTGCAGAAGTTTTTTCTGCCGCAGGTGCAGCAGCGTGGCTGTGCGATTGATCGGCTTCTTCTAAATGCCATTCAGAAGATTCATAACCCAACTCTTTTTCGCTTGAACGAGTTGCTTCAGTACGTTCATAGCTGGTTGGTGCAAAGCCTTCAGGATTATACGAAATTTCGTAATGCGGGGTTTCTAAGTGTGGGTGAGGTAATACAGTCACACGCACATTTGAAGTTTGCTCAAGGTAAACCAGACTGTGACGTTTTTCATTCAGTAAGAATGCTGCAATTTCAACAGGTACTTCGACTTGAACTTCACCATGACGTTCACGCAGGGCAATTTCTTCCACTTTACGCATAATTGAAAGTGAAAGAGAGCGTAGGTCACGTACCATGCCTGTACCGTGACAGCGTGGGCAAACGTAACCAGTCGCTTCTTCAAGTGATGGACGTAAGCGCTGACGGCTCATTTCCATTAAACCAAAACGTGATAATTGACCAAATTGAATACGTGCGCGGTCACTTTGTGTTGCTTCACGAAGTTTGGCTTCAACCATACGTTGGTTGCGGTCTTTGGTCATGTCGATAAAGTCGATGACCACCAAACCACCGATGTCGCGTAAACGCAATTGACGCGCAATTTCTTCGGCAGCTTCAAGGTTGGTATTAAGCGCAGTATCTTCAACATCTTGACCACGGGTAGACTTAGCCGAGTTGATGTCAATTGAAACTAATGCTTCAGTTTGGTCAATGACAATTGAGCCGCCTGAAGGCAATTTCACTTCACGCTCATAAGCTGTTTGAATTTGGCTTTCGATGCCAAAATGCGCGAATAGCGGCTCATTTAAAGTATAGGTTTTTAGCTTGTCTAATTGACGTGGCATCACGGCTTTTACGAAGTTATAGGCTTCGTTATAAGCTTGTTCTGAGTCAATTAAAATTTCGGCAACATCATCACGTAAGTAGTCACGAATCGCACGTGTCACCACACCTGCTTCTTGGTGTACCAACATTGGCGATGGGCCAGAGCTTGCGGTGTTTTGAATTTGCGCCCAAAGGTCAAGCAAGTGTTGTAAATCAAGCTGTAATTCTTCTTGTGAACGACCAATGCCCGCAGTACGTACAATCACGCTCATGCCGCGTGGCACGTTTAAAGATGCCAACATTTCTTTGAGTTCTTCACGCACAGAACCTGAAATTTGACGACTGATACCGCCACCTTTCGGGTTATTTGGCATAAGCACTAAATAACGACCAGCCAAAGAAATGAAGGTAGAGAGCGCAGCACCTTTGTTGCCACGTTCTTCTTTTTCTACCTGTACCAAAAGCTCAGTGCCTTCAGTGATCAGTTCACGAATATTAGAAGTTTGGCGAGGGTCGGCTTTGTAATAAGAGTTTGCGATTTCACGCATCGACAGGAAGCCTTGGCGACCTGCACCGTATTCAACAAATACGGCTTCTAAAGAAGGTTCTACACGGGTCACATGACCTTTGTAGATATTCGATTTTTTTTGTTCACGGGTACGATTTTCTAAATCGAAATCGTAAAGACGCTGACCAGTGACAAGTGCAACGCGAATTTCTTCGGCATGTGTTGCATTAATCAACATACGTTTCATGGGTGTAACACCTAATAGTGATACACAGCAAAAAATCGCTAGACACGTAGCGAACATCAAGCATCACGGATCAACTGCTCAGATCTCAAAAAAACCAATTGTGGTCTGAGTTTTTTTTACCGGCCTTTTTGTGTGGGGCTGCGGTGTATGATTCACGTATTGATGATGGCAATACGGCTTTAACCTTTAAACGGATAAAGTCACCTGATCGCTTCACTGGCGGACGAGCGGTGTATTGGATGTGTGTAACTTTCACTGTCACATTGCTCGAAGATCATCTCTTCTTTCATAGATAGAGTGTCTTGATACGGAATTATCGTCGTATCTTTACAAATTGTGCAGATCCAATACATCAAACGCTTTAGCCTGAAGTGGTTTTCAGGGTGCGACTAATCTGATGTGTATCAGTTTACGTTTAAAAACCAACTAGAGTTGGCGACATATTTTTTCAGGCAAACTGATTTATGTACCTGAGGTACAATTAAACGCAACAGTTTGCTTTTTTGCCGATATAATAAGCCTTCGGCGTCGGCATAATTCTTTTGGGACCTGCTCGTATGTAGTGGGATGTTGGTTGATTGCTCTATTTCAGAAAAACCTGAAAAGATTCAACGTGAACCCACTGACGATGGTTTCCGTGCGCTGACTATATCAAACCTTGCATCATCTGCCTATGGGCTAAGCTTATGTTTCTTGTGTAAAGCATAGCCTAAATGATCAGTTTTTAATCAATCTTAGTATTTTATTAGGTCTCTTAACTGTATGAATTCTACCCAACAATGGCAAAGTGTCACTTGGTTTGAAGTGGATGAGCATCAAGCGGGTCAACGCATCGATAATTTTTTGTTTAGTCGTTTAAAAGGGGTGCCTAAAAGTCGCATCTATCGTTTGATTCGTGAAGGGCAGGTGCGGGTCAATAAAAAGCGCATTAAAGCAGAAACCAAACTGAATATTGGCGATCAAATTCGTGTGGCGCCGATTCGCTATGAACAAAAAGACGACAGTGCTGCTCCAATTTCAGACAAGGTGGCACAGGGTTTATTGAGCCGTGTGGTTTATGAAGATGAAGGCTTGATGGTGGTGAATAAACCTTCGGGCATTGCAGTCCATGGCGGCAGTGGCGTTGCCTACGGGTTGATTGAAGGCTTACGTGCTGCGACAGGTAAAAAATATTTGGAATTGATTCACCGTATTGACCGTGATACTTCAGGCTTGGTGATGATTTCCAAAAAACGCAGTACCTTAAAAACCCTGCAAGATTTATTGCGCGAACATAAAATCCAAAAAACTTATGCTGCGATTGTCAAAGGGCAGGTGAGTTTGGATCAACAATTGATTGATGCGCCGTTGCATCGTTATGAATTGGCGAATGGCGAACGTCGTGTACGTGTATCTAAAGAAGGTAAAGAGTCTAAAACCCAGTGGAATGTGGCTGAGCGTTTTATGCATGCAAGCTTGGTATATGCTTCGCCGTTGTCAGGACGTACCCATCAAATTCGTGTGCATGGTTTAAGTATTGGGCATCCGCTAGTAGGTGATGATAAATATGGTCATCAAACTGAATATCGGGGTCCTGCGCCACGTCGTTTGTGCTTACATGCCATGCGTTTGGAAATTCCAGGCTATCCTGTGATTGAAGCGCCTTTACCTGAAGATATGCAGAGTTTGGTGGCGCAGTTGAGAGCGCAAAAGGCGGATAAGCCGACGGCGCCACCTGAGTTTTAATTTTTGTAACTCTCTGTTGTGCGATAGCAGCTTGCTTCTTTTTAAAGATGAGGAACATTGTTTCGCAAAAAGGAGATGAGGTTTTCAGGGGTAATTCACTGCCACATTTTAAAGTTTTTAATTTAAATTTTTGGTGTATAGGCTATGCCTTACTTTTCAAAGATGAAAAGTAACAAAAAACTTTTGTTTCGCTGATGGAACATCTCTGTGCCACAGCGAAACGGCGACATCCATGTCGCCCTTCGCGTATCGAATATTTGTTGTGATATATGTGCTGATTCTTGGTCGTTTATCCTTTTGAGTTAAGGTAAATCGAGGGAATTTTAAAGTCGAATCAAATCTAGGAACCTAATATGAACAAACCTGTAGAACTCATCATTTTTGATTGGGATGGCACGCTATTTAATTCCGTCGGTCAAATTGTGGCGAGTTTGCAGTTTGCAGCACAACAATTTCAGCAACCACTGACCGATGCTGCTGCCAAAAGTATTATTGGTTTGGGCTTGCCTGAAGTGGCACAGCGCCTGTTTCCACAGGTGCCTGAACTGCATCAGGATATTTTGCAGTGCTATTCAGAACACTATGTGGAACACTCAAAAACCGATGTTTGGTTTGATGGTGTGGCAGAAATGCTAGATGAATTGTCTAGTTTAGGTTTGAAACTGGCCGTGGCAACAGGTAAAAGCCGTAAAGGTTTAGACCGTGTATTGGCTCAAACTAAAAGTCAGGATTTATTTGTGGCAACACGCGCTGCCAGTGAAACCAAATCTAAACCAGACCCTTTAATGCTGCAGGAAATTTTAAGCAGTACTCAGGTGCAGGTTGAGCAGGCTGTTATGGTGGGTGATACCTCTTATGATTTGGAAATGGCGCAGAATATTGCCATGCCACGTGTGGGTGTGAGCTATGGCGTGCATAGTGTAGAGGTATTGCAGCGTTATCAGCCTTTGACTATTGCACATGACGTACCGAGTTTGCATGCATTTTTATTGCAACAGTACCGTTTGCGTCGGGCAGGCTAAATTACAGCACAACAAAAAGGGCAGTTTGGCAGCAAGCAAGTTGCCCTTTTTTATTGAATATATTGTGCTGACAGGAAATGCTTAGCTTTTAGTCTAAAGTAAGGATTAAGACATTTTAAGATTGCTACAAATAGTCGAGTCATCTACTCGGAAAATAATAGTAAAGCCCGCAGGCAGCTGTTTTGATTGATTTTTACAAAAACAGACTAATAGCTAATAGCTATTGAAAAAAAGAAAATAAGTATTGGCATAAAAACGCCATTTTTCAGATGCTAAATCAGTTTATACATACCTCTGAGATGGATAGCTTATCACGCTGACGGTCAAGATCAGGGTCATGGTGCCTTTTCTTCTTTTATCACCTTTCCAACACCTCGGGGTATAAGCCCAATTTTTGCAGTTTAAGGAAACATTGATGTCGAATTCTGCTGTTGTTGAATCAGTTGCGCAAGCATTACGTACTGCCGAACTCTCTCAAACTGCGATTGCGCCAATCCGCCCAGAACTTGGTGGTGAAAGTGCTGACGTAGATATTGCCTATGCCGTTCAAGAAGTGAATACCGAACGTGCCTTAAAAGAAGGTCGTCGTTTGGTGGGGCGTAAAATTGGTTTGACCTCTAAAGTGGTTCAAGCACAACTGGGTGTAGATCAGCCTGACTTTGGCATGTTGTTTGCCGATATGGCTTATGGTGATGGTGAAGCGATTCCTGCAGGTTTGCTGATTCAGCCAAAAGTAGAAGCAGAAATTGCATTGGTGATTAACCAAGATCTAACCAAAGAAAAACACACGTATGCGGATATTATCAGCGCGACTGAATATGCCTTGCCTGCCATTGAAGTGGTCGATAGCCGTATTGAAAACTGGAAAATTAGTTTGATTGATACCGTGGCCGATAACGCATCTTCTGCTGCATTCGTTCTAGGTTCAAAACCAGTCAAGCTAGAAAATCTGGATTTGGTGAACTGCAAAATGGTGATGACCCGTGGTGAAGAAGTAGTTTCTCAAGGCGTGGGTAAAGCTTGTTTAGCAAATCCATTAAACGCTGCCGTGTGGTTAGCCGATGAAATGGTGCGCCGTGGTCGTCCATTGTTAAAAGGCGACATCATCTTAACTGGTGCTTTAGGTCCTATGGTTGTTGCACAGCCAGGTGAAGAATTTAAAGTCGAAATTGAAGGCTTTGGTTCAGTGACAGCTGCGTTTGCTGCGGAATAAATCGAGATTCTAAGAGAGTACATGCATGAAAAAGATTAAATGTGCAATGATTGGTCCAGGTAATATTGGTACAGATTTGCTTTATAAATTACAACGCAGTGAATGGTTAGAGCCTGTGTGGATGGTGGGAATTGACCCAACCTCTGAAGGTCTAGCTCGTGCGGCAAAAATGGGTTTAAAAACCACAAGTGACGGTGTAGATGGTCTTCTTCCTCACGTACTTGAAGATGACATTAAAATTGCTTTTGATGCAACTTCCGCTTATGTGCATGCAGAAAACAGTCGCAAACTGAATGAACTTGGCGTGTTGATGATTGACTTAACGCCTGCAGCAATTGGCCCATTCTGCGTACCACCAGTGAACCTTGAAGCGTTGCTACAAGCGGGCGAAGTGCCAAACGTCAACATGGTGACTTGTGGTGGTCAGGCAACAATTCCTATGGTGGCTGCAGTTTCTCGTGTTCAACCTGTGGAATACGGTGAAATTATTGCAACGGTATCGACTAAATCTGTGGGACCGGGTACACGTAAAAACATTGATGAATTTACCCGTACAACTGCAGGCGCGATTGAAGAAGTTGGCGGTGCAAAACAAGGTAAAGCCATCATCATCATTAACCCAGCTGAGCCACCATTAATGATGCGTGATACCGTTCACTGCTTGGTGGAAGGTGAGCCAGATCAGGCAGCGATTACAGCATCTGTGCATGCCATGATCAAAGAAGTGCAAAAATATGTACCGGGTTACAAACTTGTAAACGGCCCTGTTTTTGATGGCAACCGTGTTTCAATTTTCTTGGAAGTTGAAGGTTTGGGTGATTACTTGCCTAAATATGCAGGTAACCTAGACATTATGACTGCAGCGGCTGCACGTACTGCAGAAATGTTTGCAGAACACGTTTTCAAAACTGCTGAAGCTTAAGGAATACCAAAATGTCTAAGATTATTATTAATGATATGACTTTACGTGATGGTATGCACCCAATGCGCCATCAAACCACGCCAGAGCAAATGGTTGCGATTGCCACTGCTTTGGATGATGCAGGTGTGCCTTTAATTGAAGTCACACACGGTGATGGCTTAGGTGGTAACTCTGTGAACTATGGTTTTGCAGCCGCTACTGATGAAGAATATCTGAAAGCAGTGATTCCAAACCTGAAACAGGCAAAAGTTTCTGCACTATTACTGCCAGGTATTGGAACAGTTGATCATCTGAAAATGGCGCATGATGTAGGCGTGGCAACCATTCGTGTGGCGACACATTCGACTGAAGCAGACGTTTCTGAACAGCACATTACTGCAGCACGTAAACTGGGTATGGACACTGTGGGCTTCTTGATGATGGCGCACATGGCTTCTCCAGAAAAATTGCTCGAAGAAGCACAAAAAATGGTGTCTTACGGTGCAAACTGTATCTATGTAACAGATTCTGCAGGCTATATGTTGCCTCAAGATGTGACTGATCGCGTAGGTATTTTACGTGCCAACCTCGCCTCAGACATCGAAATTGGTTTCCATGGTCACCATAACTTGGGCATGGGCGTTGCGAACTCTGTATCGGCTGTGACCGCAGGTGCAACCCGTGTTGACTTGGCTTCGGCTGGTTTAGGTGCAGGCGCAGGTAATACACCACTTGAATTGTTTGTAGCGGTCGCAAACCGTATGCAAATGGAAACAGGTGTGGACTTGTTTAAAGTGCAGGATATTGCTGAAGACTTGATCATTCCAATGATGACGCATCCAATTCGTGCAGACCGTGATGCAGCAACTTTAGGTTATGCAGGTGTTTACTCATCGTTCCTATTGTTCGCAAAACGTGCCGAAGCAAAATATGGAGTATCTGCGCGTGAAATTCTACTTGAGCTTGGTCGTCGTGGCACGGTGGGCGGTCAGGAAGATATGATTGAAGACTTGGCATTGACTATGTCTAAAGCACGTGAAATGCAAGCCTAAGTTTTTAATATAAAGCAGGCTTGAATTAAGCACTCCAAATGCGTTTGGGGTGCTTTTTTATGCTGTGAAAGATGTAAAACGTGCTGAATTTTGTGCTGATTAAAATGTTTTTCTTATAAGTTGGGTTTATAGAAAATAACGCTAACACATGGGTTTAAAGTTAAAAAAGATTAATCCTTCACATGATGCAAAAAATAACAGCGTTTTTCACCTAAATTAAGCAGTGAATTCAAATAAAAATTCATTTAGTGAGGATTTTGAGCTTAATTTTTTATCGTTAAAAAGAATTAAAAAACTTGGAAAAAAGCTGCTCGATACAGAAAGTGCTGAATTTGTAGAAAAGCTTAATACTGTGGTCGGATTTTTTTCATGACAAGAGTTTTGCATGATGCCCAGATTCGCTTATTGGATGAATAGGAAAAACGCATGCATCGTCACAATTTATGGATAGCACTTTTTGCTGCGACAGCAACTTTAGGGACAACTGCAACTCAGGCAGATTTTATTGACGACAGCAATGTTCAACTTAAATTTAAGAATTTTTATTTAGATCGTCAAATTAAAGACAACCCTGCGGGGAACTTTGGTTCATGGTCACAAGCAGTCACCTTGGATGCTAAATCGGGTTATCACGATTTAGGCGTAATTCAGGTGGGTGCTGATCTTCTGGTTCAACACGCAGTAAAACTCAATGGTCGTGATAAAAATGCAGACTGGGTTTTACCGCATGATGGTAAAGAGTCAAAAGATCATTTTGGTAAGGTCGGTGCAACTCTAAAAGTTAAATTTTCTGAAACTGAATTAAAAGTAGGTGACTTATTACCAATGTCACCTGTGGTGTTTTTTGACCCATCGCGTCAATTGTTAACGACTTATAGCGGTGCATGGTTAGAATCAAAGGATTTAAAAGATACTAAATTAACTTTGGCTTATTTAGACGGTATTAATGCACGTTATGATAACCAATACCAAGATTTTACGTTGTTCCCTCAAAATAATTTTTCTGCTGCTGAAGCGAATAAATTAAGCACAGACGATGGCATGTATCTTGTGGGAGTAGATCATCAATTTACCCCTAAAGTAGGTGGAAGTTATTGGTATGCGGATGTAACCAACATCTATCAACAACATTATGTCGCTGCAAACTATAAAACGACTTTGGCTGAAAAAACTAAGCTGGATACCCATGTACGCTATTTTGACAACAGCGAATCGGGTGACAAGCTGTATGGCAATATTGACAGCCAGGCCGTGTCTGCGGGTGCAAAAATCAACAATGGGATGCACACTGTACAGTTAGGTTATCAACAAATGTTTGGTGAGCACGGTACAAAAGCCCCAATGTTCCCGACCTTGGGCGGGTGGGTGCCGCAGCCTTACTTAGACAACTGGTCTGTGGCGAGCTTCATTCGTAAAGATGAGCGTTCTTGGAGTTTGGGTTATACCTATAATTTTGCTGATGTGGGTGTTCCTGGTTTAACAGCGACAGTACGTCATTTCCGCGGTGACAATATCGATCTGGGCGCAGGCAAGCCAGAAGGTAAAGAAAACGAAAATAACGTCATTGTGAACTATGTTGTGCCAGAAGGTAAGCTTAAAGGTTTAGGCTTTAACTATATGTTCATCGATACCAATTTTAACTTTGCGAATGACTTAGAAGAACACCGTATCGCCACGACTTACACTTATAAATTCTAAAGCTAGATAAAAATTAGAGCGGCTTTTTATAGTCGCTCTTTTTTTAATATTTACTGAATAAATACCTTATATAAATTAAGACTTTTATTTTATTAAATTTATAAAATTCAAAGAGTTGTTTAATCGTTTTTTTGTAGGTTGTGATCGTAAATTTGTATCAGTTGATGCCGTGTGAACAGGTAATATAAGCCTGTAAAAGTAATGTTGAATGAGTCCACTTGACGTCAAATTCTATACCTAGAGCCAAACGCAAGCTAAAGACTGTACGAGGAGTATATATGAGCACTGTTCAAATCCCTGACTATACAACAGATCCATTCTTTGGCTTAGAAGATAAATGGATTGAAACAGCAGAAGGCGAATTAACGCATTATCACGAAGTGGGTGAAGGTACACCTATTCTATTTTTACACGGTTCAGGTACAGGCGTATCGGCTGCTGCAAACTGGTGGTTAAACTTGCCACAAATTGGTGAGCAAGCACGTTGTATCGCCATTGATACCATTGGCTATGGTCAAACTGTGGTTGCACCAGGAACACAATATGGCATCCGTGCATGGGTCGATCATGCTGTGCGTACTTTAGATGCCTTAGGCATTGAAAAAACTTGGTTGGTGGGTAACTCGTTGGGTGGCTGGTTGGCATTCCAGTTGGCATTGGACTACCCAGAGCGTGTTCTTGGTATTATCTCGATGGGTACAGGCGGTGCAAAACAGACTGCAGCCCTCAAAGCGCATGCAAATCCTGTATTGACTGAAGAAGGCATTAAAAAGACGCTTTCAATGTTCGTGGTAAATAAAGACTTGATTACAGATGAGTTGGTCAAAGTCCGTTTTGCTTCTGCAAAAAATGACTATGCTTCAGACCGTTTAATGGATGTTGTGGGCGCGCGTGACCGTGACCGTTTCGAGTTCCCACTCGACTTTGACAAAATGAAAGACATCACTGTGCCTGTATTGCTGATTCACGGTACACAAGATGTGGTGATTCCAGTATCGCGTACATGGGATATTTTAAATATTGTGCCACATGCCGATGCACACATTTTCAGCCAATGTGGTCACTGGTCACAGGTTGAAAAAGCGGAAGAATTTAACACTGTAATTAAAAACTACTTAACTGCACGTGGCGTAAATTAAGCGCAGTGAGGTAAAAAAGGATGGCAATTTGCCATCCTTTTTTATGGATGTTTTATGTACCCAATTTAGTGCTGAATAAAGCTCGCGACCAAGTTAATGCAAATTGCCAAAATAGTGGTATTAAAGCTATAAGCCAAAATAATATGTAGCGTGTTCAGTACCCGCATGGGTTGTGAGCTAATCGAGACATCGGCGGTTTGTGCAGATGTACCAATCACATAGCTGAAATATAAAAAGTCAGGATAGGTTGGATGCGACGTCTTGGGAAAATCCAAACCACCTTCTTGCTGCTGTTGCAGTGCCAAATAATAGTCATGCGCATAGTGAATCGCAAAAATGGTGTGCATAAAAAACCAAGCACATAAAATAGTGGTAATGGATAAAATAAAATGTCCCATGCGCACAAACTCACTTTGTGCAAATAAATTCACCTCGACAATGATCGCAATAAAGCACATCACTAAGGTTAGAAATACCAAGAATAAAATCAGCCATTTGCTGGCATCTTGTTGTTGGGCACGTTGTAAAATATGTGCATGATCGCTGTGCCACAAACTGCGCATGGTTAAAACCAAATAGCAGGAAATCGCGATATTCCAGCTAATCAATAAACAGCTTGACCATGACCATGCAGTGAGGGTCTGAAAAATAGCATACAGCACAATGGTAATCACAAAACTGATAAAAAAATAAGGACGATATTGAATCCCTGTTTTCATTCTGCTGAAGGGTGTTTTTATCATTCTTGATCCTTTCTGGATGTGCAATCTAAAGGTGTTACTGCCTGTTATCATCGGCTTAATTTTAGAAAATAGCGATGGGGTGCCTATTTTAACTTATTAGACTTAAGTTGTAATTTGCAGGAAATGTGGTAGCGAAGCGAGGAAAAAGCAGACTGCAAAAATGCGAATGTTTGAGTGTAAGAATGAGCAGTAGTTCAGAAAAAGATTAAAAAAATAAGTTTAGACTTAAGTCTAAAGCTTTGTTTTAGCATTTAGGATGCACAAAAAAAGTGCTTACTACATCAAGCAGCAAGCACTTTTGAAAGGTTGAAAAACGCGAGTGGTTTTAGAATTATTGTTCGCGGTTGATGTCCAAATAGAACACACGTGTGAGCAGTTCCATAAATTTCTGTACCGCAGCGGAATGGCTGTTTTTGCCGTAGCTGACGTACAAATCTAAATGCGGAAGTTCTACATCAAGTGGGCGGATGACGGTATTTTCCATGGTGAGGGGGGCAACATAGCCCGGTAAAATGGTGCAGCCCAAGCCCATACCAATCGAGTTGATATTAAATAAAATGTTGTCAGCTTTTTGCACAATGTTTAGTTCAATGTTGTGCTGTTTGGCAAAATCGACAATCAAGTGATGCAGATTATAAGAAGCCTCTGCCGAAGGAATAATAAAATCAATGCCATTCAATGCTTTGACAGGAACGCGTTCGTATTTTGCTAACGGATGATCTTTGGGCAAAATAAAAATCAGTGGTTCACGCAGTACAAACTGGCTTTCAATTTCATCACTGTTGATATTGTGACGGGTAAAGGTGATGTCGAGTTCACCTTTTTTAATCATTTTCATTTGCTCAGTGTTGTTTAGGCTCAGCAATTCAATTTTTAAATCTGGGTTTTGTACTCGTAAATTAGGCAGTACAAAAGGGAAAATTTTCATTTCTGCCACAGGAACAAAGCCAATGCGCAGCATTTGCTGTTTGGCTTGTGACACCTGACGCGCCATGGCAACCGCTTTGTCGGCTTGCGCCAAAGTCAGACGGGCCTGTTCTAAAAATACAGCACCTTCTTCGGTTAGCTCGACTTTACGTTTGGTGCGGTTGAGTAGCTTAACGCCGACATCTTCTTCTAAATCTTTAATTTGCTGACTCAGTGAAGGTTGCGCCGTATAAAGTTTAAGTGCGGCTTTACTGAAGTTGAGTTCTTCAGCAACGGTAATGAAGTAGCGAAGGTGACGTAATTCCATACAACCATTCCAAAGATTAATTCAAAATATGTCTAATTATAGATTAATAAAAGAATGATCTATAAACAACTATTCGGTGAAAATTATTGTGTCATTCACGAAGTAAATAGGGTTTCATCATTATGCAACGATTTAAATGCAAAATATAATGTTGGATTAATCTATAAAAACTATTAATTGAAACAAAAAAAATATTTCACTAAACGTCCCTAAAAAACCATTATCCATCAGAAGTTGAGTCTATTTACTTTGTGCCGTTGTTGGTCACAGGAGAGCTTTTCATGAGTGGAAAAATTGATGTGCGCGAAATCGACGCTTTGGTCGATGCACAAAATGGACGTATCACTCCATCTATTTATACAGATCCAGATATCTACGAATTAGAACTTGAACGTGTGTTCGGCCGTACGTGGTTGTTCCTGTGTCATGAAAGCCAAATTCCTAAAGCTGGCGACTTCTTCAACACCTACATGGGTGAAGATCCAATTATTGTGGCACGTCAAAAAGACGGTTCAATCAAAGCATTTTTAAACCAGTGCCGTCACCGTTCTATGCGTGTGAGCTTTGCAGACTGTGGTAATACCCGTGCATTTACTTGCCCATATCACGGTTGGTCTTACGGTATTGATGGTTCACTCAAAGATATTCCTTTAGAAGAACGTGCGTATCCACAAGGTGCTTGTAAAGAGCAATGGGGCTTGGTGGAAGTGAGCCGTGTGAAGTCTTACAAAGGCTTGATCTTTGGTTGCTGGGATGAAACTACTCCAGATCTAGAAGAATACATGGGCGACATCGCTTGGTACTTAGATGGCGTGATTGACCGTCGTCCGGGTGGTACTGAAATTATTGGTGGTGTACACAAGTGGGAAATTGACTGTAACTGGAAATTTGCTGCAGAACAGTTTGCTTCTGACCAATATCACGCTTTGTTCTCACACGCCTCTGCGATTCAGGTACTTGGTGCAAAACCAGATGATGACAGCAGCAAACAATTAGGTGCAGCGCAAACAGCTCGTCCTGTTTGGGAAACTGCCAAAGATGCGATTCAGTATGGTTCACGTGGTCACGGTTCAGGTTTCTTCTTTACAGAAAAACCAGATGCAAACGTTTGGGTTGATGGTGAAGTTGCCAACTACTTCCGTGAAACTTACGAAGAAGTGAAAGAGCGTTTAGGCGAAGTACGTGCCTTACGTCTTGCAGGTCACAACACCATGTTCCCAACACTGTCTTGGCTGAACGGTACTGCAACACTGCGCGTATGGCATCCACGTGGGCCAAACAAAACTGAAGTATGGGCATTCTGTATTGCCGATGCTGAAGCACCTCAAGACGTGAAAGAAGCATTTGAGCGTTCTGCAACACGTGCTTTCGGTCCTGCAGGTTTCTTAGAGCAAGATGACTCTGAGAACTGGATTGAAATTCAAAAAGTATTGCGCGGCTATAAAGCACGTCAAAACAAGCTCATTGTCGAAATGGGTAAAGGCAACGAAAAAGTACGTGAAGATGGTATTCCAGGAATCACCAACTACATTTTCTCTGAAACTGCAGCACGTGGTATGTACCGCCGTTGGGCAGACTTGCTGATCCATGAAAAATGGGAAGACGTTGAAAAAGCAGCTGACGAATACGAGAAGGAGCTAATGAAATGAGTCAAATCAGTTTAGAACTTCAACATGAAGTAAGCCAATTCTTGTATCGCGAAGCAAAATTGCTGGACGACTGGAAATTCCGTGAGTGGTTAGACCTCATGGCAGAAGACATTTCTTATACCTTGCGTACTACACCAAATGCACAAACTCGTGACCGTCGTCGTTCAGTTGAACCGCCAACAACGTGGGTGTTCAACGACAACAAACACTTGCTTGAGCGCCGTGTTGCACGTCTGGAAACTGGTATGGCGTGGGCTGAAGAACCTCCGTCACGTACAACGCACATGGTCAGCAACGTGATTGTTGAAGCGACAGAGGTAGCAGGCGAATACGACGTACACGTGACTTACTTGTTGTACCGTACTCAAAAAGAGAAAGACGTGACTATTTACTGTGGTAAGCGCCATGACAAAATCCGTCGTGTTGAAGGTGGCTTAGGCTTCCAGATCTTCAACCGTAAGATTGTGCTTGACCAAGTAACCTATAACTCACACAACCTGAGTGTATTCTTCTAATGAATAAAATCTTTGTTTGCCAAGTTGACGAATTAGACGAAGGCGAAGCGTTAAAAGTGGACTGCGGTGTGAACGGTATCGAGGCACTGGCAGTATTCAACAACGGTGGTGAGTTCTTTGCCATGAATGACCGTTGTTCACACGGCAATGCCTCAATGTCTGAAGGTTATCTTGAAGATGATGGCACGGTTGAATGTCCACTACATTCTGCACGTTTCTGTTTAAAGACTGGTCAAGCCTTATGCTTGCCAGCCACCGACCCGATTCAAACTTTCCCTGTGGTGGTTGAAGACGGCGCGTTATATGTAGAAATGGCAGGAGAGTAAGCATGGGTTGGCTAAAAGGCGAAGTGGCACTGATTACAGGTGGTGGTTCTGGTTTAGGTTGGGCTTTGGTCGAGCGCTTTCTTGAAGAAGGTGCGCATGTGGGCGTGTTACAGCGTTCACAATCTAAAGTCGATGCCTTAAAAGAACGTTTTGGTGATCAAATCGTGGCAGTCGCTGGTGATGTTGCCAACTATGCAGACAATGTCCGTGCTGTGCAGGCCACTGTGGAGCGTTTTGGAAAGCTGGATTGCTTTATTGGCAATGCAGGGATTTGGGATCACTACGCAGATATCGTCAATACTTCTGGTGAGCAGCTTGAAAAAGCCTTTGATGAAATCATGGGCATCAATACCAAGGCGTTAATCTTGGGGGCAAAAGCAGCACTGGATGAGTTGGTGAAATCTGAAGGTTCTATCATCTTAACCTTATCCAATTCTGCGCTGTATTCTTCAGGCGGTGGTCCTGTTTACACTGCATCTAAACATGCAGGTGTTGGCATCATGAAAGAGTTGGCTTATGAGTTGGCACCTAAAGTACGTGTCAATGCTGTTGCGCCTTCAGCGATGAATGTCAATATTAAGGGCGCAGCATCTTTAGGTCAGGAAAACCTAGGCTTACTCGATGCACGTGATCCTGAAAAAATTGCACGCGGTATGCCGCTGAATTTCTTGCCTGAGCCAGAAGACATGACTGGTTCGTATGTGCTCTTGGCATCGCGTCAAAATAACCGTGCGCTGACTGGCGTTCTGATCAATGCAGAATGTGGTTTGGGTATTCGTGGTTTGCGTCAACCACGTGCAGGTTTTTTTGACGAATAAAATTGAGTCTAAATTCAATAGACGAATCGGCAGCCTTTCTCTGGGCTGCCTTCCTTATTTAGGAGTCTTTCATGGCCGTTAAACTCATTTGTGCATCGCACAGTCCTTTAATGGAATTTGCAACACCGCAAGATCAATCTAAAGAACAAAAAGTTCGTGCTGCCTTTGAGCAACTTTCTGCCGAAGTCAAAGCATACGATCCAACCCTGATCATTACCTTTGGTCCAGACCATTTCAACGGTTTCTTTTACGATTTGATGCCAAGTTTCTGTGTCGGTATTCGTGCTACGGCTGCGGGTGACTGGGACTACGGCAAAGACAACAACCGTATTGATGTGCCTGAAGACAAAGCCTTGGCGATGGTGCGCCGTGTGTTGGATGAAGGTGTAGATGTTGCATATTCGTATCGTATGCAGGCCGACCATGGGGTGACTCAGCCATTACACTTTTTGTGTGAGGGGCAGCTAGATCGTTATCCAACCATTCCCGTATTTATTAATGGCGCTGCAGCACCGATGCCAACCACCAAGCGTACCATTGCTTTGGGTCGTGCTGTGGGTCAATTCATCAAGTCGTTGAATCTTGAAAATGAGCGCGTTTTGGTCTTGGGTACAGGTGGTCTTTCACACGATCCACCAACGCCACAAATGGGTTCAGTACCGCCTGAAGTTGAAGAATTTTTAATTGCAGGACGTAACCCAAGTGCTGAAGCACGTCATGCACGTCAGGCCAAAGTGATTGCAGTCGGTCAGAAACTTGCTGCAGGCGATACTTCTGTGGCTGTACCGTTAAGCCCTGAGTGGGATATTGCCTTGCTTGAAAAATTCAAACAGGCAGACTTTGCAGCTATGGAAGCCATGACCGAAGCTGAAATTCGTCGAGATGGTGGTCGTGGTGGTCAGGAAGTCCGTTCGTGGATGGCTGCTTTTGCTGCGTTAGATGAACTGGGTGCGTATGAAATGACCACGCATTGCTATGAAGATATTAGTGAGTGGATTGCGGGCTTTGGCATCGTATCTGCTGAGTTAAAAGGTTAAGCCCATGAGTGTAGAAACAATTGTGATTGTGGGGGCAGGTCAGGCAGGGGCGAGTGCCATTCTTGAGCTGCGCGGCAATCAATATGCAGGCAACATCATCTTAATTGGCGATGAAACACATTTGCCTTATGAGCGTCCACCGTTGTCTAAAGATGTGATTTTGCGTCCTAAAGAAACCAAAATCGAGATTCTGTCGGAAGAAAAATTGGCAGAACTAGGTGTGACCACTATTCGTGGCAATGGCGTGAGCAAAATCAATGCCGAAGCACATACGGTTGAATTGCAAAATGGTGAGGTCATTGCCTACGACAAGTTGTTGCTTGCCACAGGCGGTGCTGCACGTCGCTTGCCAAATTTTGATGCCTTAGGTAAACACGTTTACACGCTGCGTAACCTTGAAGACTCGCAAGCCTTAGTCCCTGTATTACAAGCGGGTCGTCGCATCATCTTAATTGGTGGTGGTGTGATTGGTTTAGAGTTGGCATCTTCTGCACGTTTTAAAGACTGTCAGGTAACTGTCATTGAAATGGGACCAATGGTGATGGGACGTTCATCACCACTCATCTTGAGTGAGTTTTTACTGCAACAGCAGTTATTGGCAGGAGTTGATGTACGTCTATCTACGCAAATTGCAGATTGCAAGCTAGATGGTGAAGAAATTGTCGTGACCCTAGAAGGTGGCGAAGAACTACGTGCCGATGCGGTGATTTACGGTATTGGGATTATTCCAAACGCACAACTGGCAGTTGAAGCAGGCTTAGATGCAGACTTTGCCGTGCATGTGAATGAAAACTGTCAAACTTCAAACCCAGATATTTATGCCGCGGGTGATGTCGCATCACAACTGCGTGAATGTGGCAACCATCGTCGTGTAGAAACTTGGGAAAATGCCAACCTGCAAGCAGGTATCTTCGCGCGTCATGTGATGGGCGTTGAACATCCTGTAGCCAATCCCGCTTGGTTCTGGACTGATCAACTCGACATTAACTACCAATTTGTAGGAGATATGTCAGCAGCAGAATGGCATGTGCGTGGTGAGATGGATGCTTCCAAACGCAGTGGGTCTTCATTCGTATTGTTTGGTGTGACCGATGGCGTGATTGTCGGCGGAATTACCGTCAACTCAGCCAAAGATATGCGTCACTTGAAAAAGCTGATTGCTAAACAAGCTGCTTTTGAAGCAGACAAATATTTAGATGTGAGCCAAGACCTTCGCAAATTGGTGAAGTAAGCTTGAACTGATGAAAAACAGACCTGAGGCAACTTGGGTCTGTTTTTTATCTGCCGAAGAAAAGTGTCCATTTTATGTTGAGCAAGCGATGAATACGAATACATCTCCTGTTGTGGTAACCGCCAGTATTTATGCCTTATTGGTATTAATCTGGGCGACCACGCCATTGGCGATTGTCTGGAGTGTGCAGGAAATTCATCCAATGTGGGTTTTGATTATCCGCTACTTTGGGGCTTCCGTGATTGCGCTGTGCGTGCTTAAACTCATGCGCGATCCACTGCCTTTTGATCACACCTCAATGAAAAGCTATTTGGCGGGTAGTCTGAATTTAATTGGTGCACAGCTATTTATTTACTTGGCCGCCAATTATTTAACTTCAGGCTTAATGGCACTGATTTTTGGTTTTTCTCCTTTAATCGCAGGCTTGATTGGTCATGTGATTTTACGCACGCAAAAATTGATTGCCTTACAGTGGACAGGGATGGCAATTGCGATTGCAGGACTCAGCTTTGTCTTTGCAGACTCTGCCGACAGCAAAGTGAATCCATGGGGCGTGGTGCTGATGTTTATCAGCATGTTGTCCTATATCAGCTCAATTTTTTGGGTCAAACAAATCAATGCTCCTTTAAAGCCGATGTCACAAGCCACAGGTTCTTTATTGGTATCATCGGCAGGGTCATTGTTATTAATTCCCTTTATTTGGTCGCATTTCCCGACTCAAATGCCAAGCAGCCAAGCCATGATTGGTTTTGTATTTACCATGATCATGTCGTCTATTGTCGCCATGCTGTGTTATTTCTGGCTGATTCGTCGTTTAAATGCCTCAACCGTATCTTTAAGTAATGTGATGACTCCCATCATCGCGTTAATTTTAGGTGCGACCTTAAATAATGAACACATCAGCATGAATGCGTTTATTGGCATTGCCGTGGTGATGTTCGGGATTGTGATGTATTTCTGGAAAGAATGGCGCGAACAATATTTTGCTAAACGCTAAGCCCGCATTGCTATACCCGTGTTTAGGTTTTTCTAAAGCCTCGTTTATCTGAGGTGTAAATTTCCGATCATTAACCCGCTGTCGATACGACTTTTTTCTCAAAACAACAAAAACATAAAGGAAATTGCCTGCTTGATTTCGCTACTATGCGTGATAGAGTCAACACATGAACCAAAGCTGTGTTTTTTTCTGAACAGATCAGGATAAAAAGCATCATGGCAGATGCGCTATATATTATTGGGCTTACATGAACAACGTGGAACAAAAGCATTTTCAACTGCCAACGGAATCCTGTTGGTCGCATACTTGGCGTAAACCCAAGCTGCAGTTTTTGCCTTCAAATCATTATGATGGAGCGCAGTTTTTTAATCCGATTGCGTGTCCTGAGGGGCGCAGCCAAACTGATTTATTGAAATGGTTGCTAAAACGCAAATCGAACAGTTGGAATGTCAATCCGCAACAAGAAGCACAGCAATTTTTTACAGCGCCAAGTGCTTTGCCACAATTACGTCCACACGCCAGTTTGGATGATTGGCAAGTTTGGTTTGTGGGGCATGCAACGGTGCTGATTCAAATTGGACCGTATAACTTTTTAACCGATCCAGTCTGGGCAGAGCATGCCAGTCCGAAACAGGGGCGAGGGCCTAAACGTGCCTGTCCTGCAGGGATTGCACTGGAAGATTTACCGACCATTCATGCCGTCTTCTTGAGCCATAACCATTATGACCACATGGATTTAGCCACCTTAAAATGGCTGAATCATCAATTTGCCATGCCTATTTATACAGGTTTGGGCAATGCTTGGTATTTACCACCAGACTTGCATGTGATTGAAATGGATTGGTGGCAGTCGGCTTTGTTTAAAGAGTTGAAAATTGTGTACACTCCTGCACAACATGGTTCTGGACGTGGCGCACGCGATCAGAACATGGCGTTATGGGGTGGTTTTTCTATTTTACATGGGCAAGATCATTGCTTCTTTGCGGGTGATACGGGTTATTCGCCACACTTTAAAGAAATTCAAACCCGTATGGGCGCACCACGTGTGGCACTTTTACCTATAGGTTCTTACGAGCCACGGAATCTGATGCGTTATATGCATATGAACCCTGAAGATGCCTTTCAGGCCCATAAAGATTTACATTCCAAATGTTCTTTGGCCATTCATTACCGCACTTTTGAGCTGACCAATGAAGGGCGTGAGCAACCAGAGGCAGACTTGCATCATGCCATGAAGCGTTCATCTAAATTAATGAATCCGTTTTATTGTATTCGTGAAGGTAAGAAGTTGATTGTTTAATCTTTTAAAAACTTGACCTTAAATAAAAGTGATGCGCTACTTTTCACGCTACTGAAAAGTGGCAATGATAGATATAGAACACAAAGCCCCTATCGAAATAGGGGCTTTGTTTTGGTGTTTAAAGTCTTGCTGTTTAGACTGACTTGATCTTTAACTACAAAGATTACAGTACGCCAGGCTGACCAAGTGCAGGGTCACTGGCACGTGCTGCTTGCGCATCGGCAACGGTCATGCCTAAAGCTGCTGCAACGCCTTCGCCATAAGCAGGGTCACATGCATAACAGTTACGAATATGACGATACTTAATAAAGTCTAAAGCATCACCCATCGCACGTGCCGTGTTATCAAACAGTGCTTGTTTTTGCTCAGGGTTCATTAAATTGAACAAGGCACGCGGCTGGCTAAAATAGTTGCTATCATCTTCACGATAATCCCAGAAATCTGCATCGCCACGAATTTTTAGCGGTGGTTCGCGGTATTGTGGTTGCTCTTGCCATTGATGGAAGCTGTTTGGCTCATAGTGTGGCAAGCTGCCATAGTTGCCATCCATACGACCCTGACCATCACGACGGTTTGAGTGCACAGGGCAGCGTGCAGCATTCACTGGAATTTGTGAATGGTTCACACCAACACGGTAACGTGCAGCATCGGCATAGTTGACCAAACGCGCTTGTAACATGCGATCTGGCGAGTAGCTAATTCCTGGTACAAGGTTGCTTGGTGCAAAGGCAGCCTGTTCAACATCTTGGAAGTAGTTTTCAGGGTTACGGTTCAGTTCAAATTCACCCACTTCAATCAGTGGATAATCACCTTTCGGCCAAACTTTGGTGAGGTCAAATGGGTGATAAGGGACTTTTTCTGCATCCAGTTCAGGCATGATTTGCACGAACAGCGTCCATTTCGGGAAATCACCGCGTTCAATGGCATTGTAAAGGTCAGTCTGGCTGCTTTCACGGTCACGACCAATCAATTCTGCTGCTTCTGCATCGGTCAGGTTTTGAATGCCTTGTTGAGTGCGGAAGTGGAATTTCACCCAGAAACGCTCATTATTGGCATTAATAAAACTATAGGTGTGGCTACCAAAACCATGCATGTGACGATAACCCACAGGAATACCACGATCCGACATCACAATGGTGACTTGGTGCAGTGCTTCTGGCAGCAAAGTCCAGAAATCCCAGTTATTGGTCGCATTACGCAGGTTGGTGCGTGGGTCACGCTTTACCGCTTTATTCAGGTCAGGGAATTGACGTGGGTCGCGGAAAAAGAACACTGGTGTGTTGTTACCGACTAAATCCCAGTTGCCTTCTTCAGTATAGAATTTTAAAGCAAAACCACGAATGTCACGTTCTGCATCGGCAGCGCCACGCTCACCTGCAACGGTAGAGAAACGAGCAAACATTTCAGTTTTTTTGCCAACTTCAGAGAAAATTTTGGCACGGGTATATTGGCTGATGTCGTGCGTGACAGTAAACGTACCAAACGCACCTGAACCTTTGGCATGCATACGACGCTCAGGAATTACTTCACGTACAAAGTTTGCCAACTTTTCATTGAGCCATAAATCTTGGGCAAGAAGTGGGCCACGTGCGCCCGCAGTCATACTATTTTGGTTATCTACAACAGGTGCGCCTGCATCGGTGGTTAAATGCGTTACAGGGCATTTTTTTATCTCTTGGCTCATCATTGTTCTCCATTATTGTGATCATCATGTGGTGGGCTGTATTAGAAATTTAGCTTCTAAAACAAGCGGCCATGAACCGTTTTGTTTGTTTAAAAAATCAACTACAACACCACAATACCATGCAGATCGGGCTTTGTAGATGAAAGCTTTTCAAATCTCACCATTTTAATGTAAAACGATTTTTATAATTTTACAAATAGATAAATTTATTGTTTATGATTGGTGTATTCGATAGATCTTTGTAAACTAAATAATCAGTTTTGCTGCACTAAATGTCTGAAACTGCTGCTAAAAACGGTTGAATCGCCAATGAAATATCGGTGTGCAAGGCATCCCAATCTTGATAATGTGGATTGATTAATAAACTTTGCGAAATAAAACCATAACTGATGCGATGCAGATTCAAAGCAAGGCGCAGTTGTTGTTCGGCATTGTGTATGACAGGTGCGAAAATCTGTTGCCACATCTGTAGCATCATGCTGTAACTTTTTTGGTAAGTTTCAATGTGTGATACCTGCCGTTCCAGTAAAAAAGTCTGCGCCCAAAGCCATTGTTGTGCCTGAATTTGCTGAAGCTGAAACTGAATGATGGTTGCAATATAGCGGTTTATTTCAACAACTGTGGATAACTCAAGTTGCTGTTGGGCATAACTTTTTAAGTGTTCTGCATGCTGTTTGACTTGCAGGTGAATCGTCAATGCCAGTAAATCTTCTTTCTTGGCAAAGTATTCATAAAAAGTGCCTAAACCGACACCTGCCAAATTAGTAATTTCACGAATGGTAATTTCAGCTGCCGAGCGTTCATGCAAAAGCCGAACAAAACTTTCCTGTAAAGCCTCTTGAGTCAGTTTAGCCCGCGATTGGCGCGGCTTACGGCGCACTTGAACCTCAGAATTTTTCATAAATAAAGCCGAACACCTGAGCACATATTTTTCTCTATACTAAATGCAATGATAGCATCGCGTTTATCTAGGAGTGACACAATGCAGACATGGATGACCCATCAAATTCAAAATCAGTTTGATGAATTACAAGACTATAACTTATTTGAAACCGATACGGTTTTACAAGAAATTTTAACCCGTTATGGCAGTCAAGATCAGACTCGACTGAGCGAATTGGGACATATTGCAGCATCGGCAGAATATTATCACTATGCCGATTTAGCCAATCGGCATACGCCTATTTTACATGCCTTCGATGCACGTGGACGCCGTAAAGATGTAGTGGAGTTTCATCCCGCATGGCATCACTGGATGGCGCTGAATCGCAAGTTTGACACGCATGCACATCCATTTAAACAACCGCAATCTACGGCAAAATGGGTCGATTGGGCCAGTCGCTTTTATTTGGCGGGACAGGTTGAGTGTGGCAATTTATGTCCAAATTCCATGACTTTAGGCAGTATTCCGCTCATTCAGCGTGAACCTGAATTATGGGCAAGCATGGGCGAAAAACTGTTATCGCATGAATATGACCCGCGTGATGTGCCGATTTCACAAAAGAAATCTATTTGGTTGGGCATGGGCATGACCGAAAAGCAGGGTGGTTCAGATGTACGTGCCAACCAAACGCTTGCCATTCCAGTCGCAGCAACAGGGCGTGGGCAAGCCTATTTGCTCACAGGTCATAAATGGTTTTTCTCTGCACCAATGTGTGATGCACATTTGGTGGTCGCCAATACCGAACAAGATGGTTTGGCTTGTTTCTTTGTACCGCGTTGGTTAGAAGATGGCAGAAAAAATAATATTCAGGTACAGCGTTTAAAAGACAAAGTGGGAAATCGGAGTAACTCCAGTTCTGAAGTCGAATTTCAGCAGGCGTGGGGCATCATGATTGGCGAAGCAGGGCGCGGTATTCCCACCATTATTGAAATGGCGAACTACACTCGTTTAACCTGTGCTGTGGGCAGTAGTGCCATGCTGCGTCAAGCCTTGGTGCAATGCCTTGCCTATACTCGACAACGTCAAGCATTTGGACAGACTTTGGCGAATCAGCCATTAATGCAGGCAGTCTTGGCAGATTTGGCTTTGGAAACTGAAGCTGCGGTACAGCTCAGTTTTCATTTGGCACATTGTTATGAAAGCGATGATGCTGTGTCTTTGGCATGGAAGCGTTTAATGACCCCTGCTGCAAAGTTCTGGATTTGCAAACGCGCGGTGGAACTTACAGGTGAGATGATGGAAGTTTTTGGTGGCAATGGTTATGTCGATAACAGCATCATGGCACGTATTTTCAAAGAAGCACCTGTAAATACCATTTGGGAAGGTTCAGGCAATGTCATGTGTCTGGATGTACTACGCGCTATGCAGCGAGAACCTGAGCTGATTCAGGTGTTATTGCAGGATTTTGCTCGCACTGCCGTTACTCATCCTATTTTGGGCAGTGAATTAGATGGTTTGCAGCAGTTATTGCAGACCACGAACAGCAACGATTTACAATTTATGGCACGTGCTTTGGTGAGCCGTTTGGTGATTTTGGCACAAGCGGTTTTGTTGTTGCGTTATGCGCCAAGTTTTGTGGCAGAAGGTTTTATTCAGTCGCGTTATAGTGCATTGCATGGGCAAGTGGTGGGTATGCTTAAACCTAAACAGGTCGATGTTGCATCCATCTTGCAGCGTGCATTTTCAGCATAGCATCCCTTGCTACTTGATTCTGCACAAAAAATTCACCCGCTTGGTAAAACCAAACGGGTGAATTGAACCGTATATTGCAGTCGAGTCGTGATCAATCACGCTCGCTTGTAGCAAAGCTGATTGCTTCAGCGAAACTTATTTCGCAGGCTCTTCAGCTTTTACACCTTTTTGATATAGAGTGTAGATGTAAATTGGAATATCCAAATCTTCTAAGTGTTTGTAGATGAGTGGACGTACATCTTCCCAATCTAAACCGCCTACACCTGTTGCAAGACGCGGTAACGCCAAGCTTTCAATTTTCTCTTCTTCAATCAACTGTTTTAAGTTTTTCAAAGTGCGGTTGACGTATTCTGTCGATGCTTTACCTGGTTTTGAACCGTTGTCATAAGCCGCTTCCTGAGTCATCAGGTTGACGATGCGTTGACCTTCGGCATTGACCCAAGTCCATTGCTCACCCGCTTTAGGATGGTAAATATGACAATAGTTGCGGAAGTCTTTATATAGCGCAGGCCAGTGCTCACGCAGACTTAAAGCCAAACCTGTTGCAAAGTTATCGTTAGGGGCAACACCGTGAGCAATCGCACGTGCTTCGCTCAGTAAAATATCTCCAGAAACTTCATAAATCATGAATTTGACTCCTGTTTTTAATGGTCTTGTTAAACTGATCTTCTATATTCATATTAGCCAATCATTGCAGTTTTTCTAGTGGATTTTATAACTAATAAGTATTTAAAAAGTAATAAAATTTTTTATAATTTTATGCTATAATTGTATGGGTAAAGCCGCTGAGTATTCTTTAAAATAGCCTTCAAAAATAACCGTCAGAAAAATCTGATAAAGTGGCGCAATAATTTATTTACCCTTCTTTTTATCTTAGCACTATTGAATGAAAGTCGCTTGTAAAATGTACAAAAAAGCGTATGATCGGCTTCCCAATTGAACATGGAACATTGGCGAGAGAATAGTCACGTTATGCAGAAGCAATTGGCTTGAATTTTCCCTCAACATCTCCATCTATAAAGAGTAGTGACACTGCTCATTTCTATGATCAACCGAAAGGAACAGCGCAATGGCAAAGAAAAAACAGCCTGAGCTTATTCAGCATAACTTTGTGGCCAAACACATGCACGAAGTCAACAAAAGTCAGGTTTTTGTAGACCGTAAGAAAAATGCCAAACGAGGCTATAGCAAACACAAACAAGGGCGATATTCCGATGATTATCGCCCTTGTTGTTTTTGGAGTGAATGGTGTGTTGCTTGAGGCTTAAACTAAGTTTTATGGAGATACGATACGTGTCGCTAGTTTCACCATATCGCCCAAGCCATGGGTTTTAAAATAATATTCCATCAGACTTTTCACCATCAGCGGATTATTCATTTTTAACGCCTGATCTAATAAATGTTGCGCATCGGTCATCGGTACATGACAAATTGCTTTACGCACCCGCAAGATATTACTTGAACTCATCGACAGGGTATTAAAGCCCATTGCCATCAGAATTACCGCAGACAGCGGATCTCCTGCCATTTCGCCACAAACGCTCACAGGCTTGTCATATTTATGACATTCTTTCACCAAGCGGGTTAAGGCGCGCAGTACTGCAGGATGAAAGTGTGAATAGACGTTGGCCACACGCGGATTGTTACGATCCACTGCCAATAAATACTGGGTTAAATCGTTTGATCCTACCGAGAAAAAATCCACCAACGGGGCAAATTCATCAATTTGCAGCAGCACACTCGGTACTTCTACCATAATGCCAATTTTCGGTTTGGTGATTTTAACCTGTTCTTCTTCCTGCACTGCTTGCAAGTCACGATCTAGCAAATACAAGGCTTCTTCAACCTCGCTGACACTGGTGATCATTGGCAGCAAAATATGCAGATTATTCAAACCAATACTGGCTTTGAGCATGGCACGAATTTGCGAAGAAAAAATTTCAGGATGATCTAGCGTGAAGCGAATCCCGCGCCAACCCAAGGCTGAGTTTTCTTCTTCAATCGAAAAGTACGGCAAGTCCTTGTCTGCGCCAATATCTAGCGTACGCATCACCACAGGTTTGTTGGCAAAGTGACTGAGCTGTTGGCGGTAAATAGCACGCTGTTCTTCTTCGCCCGGGAAACGGTCACGTAGCATAAATGGAATTTCAGAACGATATAAACCAACACCTTTAGCACCGCGTTGTACGCCACGCACCACGTCAATCATCAAGCCTGTATTGACATACAATTTTACCGCTACGCCGTCAGGGGTAATGGCATCTTTGGTTTCATATTGCTTGAGGTCTTTGGCAATCTGTTCTTCTTCTTTTTGAATTTCTTTATAGCGTGTCCGCATGCGACGTGGCGGGTTGATAAACACCCGACCTTGGTGCGCATCTACAATCATTTCCACATCGTCTAGGCTGTTGATCGGCAACTCAGTTACGCCAACTACGGTTGGAATACCCAAAGCACGTGCCACAATGACCATGTGAGAATTCATTGCGCCTTCGGTGGTGACAATTGCTGCAATTTTATCGACAGGCAGTTCTACCAAAGCTGCTGTGGAAATTTCTTCGCCAATTAAAATACTTTCATCGGTCAGTTCTCGGTGACTGGCATCGGCTTCTTGTAAAGAGGCGAGAATACGACGCCCTAAATCTTTCAGGTCAGAAACACGTTCGCGTAAATAGTCATCTTCCATTTGTGAAAATAGGGCAATGTGATTGTCAATTACAATACGCACTGCACCTTGTGCCCAGTTACCTTCACGAATCAGTTCTTTAATTTCTGCAGGCAGGGCATTTTCATCCAACATGCGTAGGAACACACTGAATAAAGCGCGTTCTTCTGCCATTAAGGCATCCTGCATTTTGTCATCTAGTGCCTGAATTTCTTGACGCACTGCATCTAGTGCGTTGTCTAGTAATTCTAACTCTTCACTAATGTCTTCAGCTTCACGATCAGGTACAGCCGCCAAATCTGCAGGTGGATACAGAATTACCGCACGACCCAGTGCAATCCCGCCCGAACCTGATACGCCCTGAAAGGTTTTGTAGGCAGGCAGGTTGTTGGGTTTGCGGAACACATCAATGTTGCCCACGGCATGCGCATGCGCAATGACACCTGAAAGCTGAGCACAAAGTGTGACTAAAAAGGATTCTGCGGCTTCAGAAAAGTCTTGTTTGTCCTTGTTTTGCACCACAAGAACGCCCATAACTTTACGGCGATACATGACAGGCACGCCAAGGAAAGAATTATAAATTTCCTCGCCTGTTTCGGCCAAATACATGAAGCGTTCGTGTTTAGGTGCGTCGTCTAGGTTGACAATTTCTTCACGTTGTCCGACTAAACCGACCAAACCTTCACTGGTATGTAGAGACACATGCCCCACAGCCTCAGGATTTAAACCCTTTGATGCCATGAGCAAATAGCGTTGATTGCGTTCATCGAGCAGGTAAATAGAGCAGACATCCACATGCATGGCTTCTGCGACCTGATTGACCATAATATCGAGTGATTCATGCAAACTGGTGGACGCATTGATTTCTTGTACAATGCGTCTAAGGGTATCCAGTTGCATGTTCGACATACGCGCTACTCCATATTCCAATCAATGATTTGAGGTCAGTTTTACACCACAGATGACCCTATAACAATAAGCTAAAAAATCTACATCTTCATGCAAATTTTAAGGTTTTTTCAGGGGCAATTGATTGCACAACTCCACCATCGCTTTACGGTAGACGTCACGTTTAAAATTGACGACCTGACCAAGCGGATACCAGTAACTGACCCATTGCCATTGATCAAATTCGGGTGGATCTGACAAATTCAGCCGAATATGATGCGCTGACGCTGTCAGTTGCAATAAAAACCACTTCTGTTTTTGACCAATACATACGGGATCCGAATCCGTGCGTATATACCGATGTGGCAAACGATAACGCAGCCAACCTTTAGTTTGCGCGATAACTTGGACGTGTTCGGGCAGTAAGCCAACTTCTTCTCTCAGCTCACGATAAAGTGCCTGTTCAGGGGTTTCTCCATATTGGATACCTCCTTGCGGAAATTGCCATGCATTGTGACCAATGCGTTTTGCCCATAAAACTTGTCCAAACTCGTTTGCCAAAATGATCCCGACATTGGGTCGGAAACCTTCTGAGTCGATCATTTGGCTACCTAAATATTGTTTAATTTATGACTTTGCACTCGGGGATGATGATTTCTTTTCTCCAACTCGAAAACGCAAAGTGTAAATAATGTTAAAATTGCTATGATCTTAACGAATTTCTATCGACTAGCGGAGATAGATTTACAATTTTTTTCTTAAATTTCAGTTTTTACGAGTATTTTCATGAAATTGGCGCTATTTGATCTCGATCACACCTTGTTAAATACTGATTCAGATCATTCTTGGGGTGAGTTTTTGGTAAGTGAAGGCTTGGTCGATCCTGTTCGCCATCGCGCCATGAACGACAAGTTTTATGAAGACTACAAAGCAGGGCAACTCGACCCAATTGCATATAACGAATTTGTATTTGAGTTTTTAACCCAGCACGACAATCAGTACCTCACAGATTTGCATGAATTATTTATGCAAAAGGTGATTCGTCCACAAATGCGCCCTGAAGGTTTTAAAGCAATTCAGCGTCATCAGGCTTTAGGACATGAATTGGTGGGCATCACCGCAACTTCTGACTTTATTACAGCACCTATTTTTCGTGAATTTGGCATTACTGAAATTATTGCCACCAATGCGGAAGTAGTCGATGGTAAATATACAGGCAAAGTGATTAACACCGCATGTTACCAAAAAGGCAAATTAGTGCGTTTGGAGCAATGGCTAGAAGGCCGCGATGTGACTGAGTCTTGGGCGTATTCAGATTCCATTAACGACCGTTTCTTGCTGGAATATGCCGATCATGCCATTGCGGTAAACCCAGATGCACGTTTACAGGCTTTGGCGGAAGAGCAAGGGTGGGATGTGCAGGACTGGTCAATTTAAAGCTTAGATTAGTGCAATTGTTGCTGTATCAGGTGTAACTAGTCGCTTGTTTCTGTTTTGTTTTTATTTGCTGCAATGTTGGATTATGTCATTCATTTTTAGAATAGGCATGCTAAGGTAAGACAAGAATTAAAAATGATCAGGAGTGAAAAAATGAGTGGTGTACGCCCAAGAATGACACATTTATTTGAACAACTGGGTTTGGATGCCAGTGAAGCTGCGATTCAGCAATTTATTGAAACGCATCAATTGAATGCAGAAACAACAATTGCCGAGGCAGAATTTTGGACGGAAGCACAGCGTCAGTTTATCGTCGAAAAAATGAAATCGGATGGTTCATGGGCAATTGTGGTAGACCAATTGAATGAATCTTTGCATGAAGATTCGGTGAGTCGTTAAGACTTCACTTGTGTCCAAGTTGAGCCAATAAAAAACACCCTCAGTACAATCGTGTCTGAGGGTGTTTTTCATTCAAAAGAAACCATTAATCTTTTAGTGTTTCATCATCTCAATCAATTCTAAAACAGCGCGTGATTGCGTCCGTCCCGGATGCCATACCATGCCCAATTGACGGTTCATTTCTAAGTCAATATCTAACTGTTGTAAGTCCTGATTGACCAACGTTTTAGGTAAAACAGACCATCCCAAACCAATTGACACTAACATCCGAATTGATTCTAACGGATTGTTGCTCATGGTAACTTTGGGTTTGACGCCTTGCTTTTCAAATTCTGCCAAAGTGATTTGACTGGTATAAGTTTGCGCGGCAGGCAACAAACTTGGGTAGGCGAGTAAATCGGTCAATTGCAGGTTTTTCTGATGTGCAAGAGGATGAAAAGGCGCAACCACAAACACCAATGGATCATTCCAAATGGTGACATAAGACAGACGTTCATCTAATTTAGGCGGTAAGGTCAGAAAAGCCAGTTCTAAATCGCCTGCCAAAACTTGTTCATGTGCCTGTTCTGAGTCGACAAAATGCACATCTAACGTGACGTTGGGAAATTCCTGTACATATTCACGTAAATGATTGGGTAAATGGTGCAAACCAATATGGTGACTGGTGCCGATTTTCAGTTTGCCTTGAACCTGTCCTTGCTCATGACTGAGAGTGTGGTGAATATCGCCCAGTTCATTCAGCCAGTTTTTGACTTTGGGCAATAGTGAGTGTGCTGCATGCGTGGCTTGCACCCCACGACCTGCCGATTCAAAGAGTTTCACGCCAAAATAGTCTTCTAGGCTGTGAATACGTTTGGTCACCGCAGGTTGGGTAATAAATAACTGATCTGCTGCCAAAGAAATAGAACCTGTTTCCATGACTTTAACAAAGGCTTCAAAGGCTGCAAGATTCATTTGCACCATCCATAAAGATTTTTTATTACTGTGCTTATTATTTAGAAAAAATTAGAATTAATCAAAACAAATTCTACTTATTTTTAAACTATGCATTCGGGATGATCTTGTAGAGATACAGCAGAGATAAAAAAAGATCATCGTGGGCTGCAACCAAGATGATCTCAAACTGAAATGGAATATTCACAAGCAGAATCTATAAAACCATTAAGCGATAATTTTAGAATCTTGCGTTTGTGCTTTCTTTTCCCAAATCCGCTCGTGAATGAAATACGCAACAGCTTGTACTGTCGGTTCGACCAAACTTAAGGTAATGGCCATCCAAATATTGCCTGTGACTATATAACCGACCACCATCGCCACGGTGATGTGCATGATGTAGTAGCTTAAAGTTTTTTTGAACATGCGTTGATTGTTGGCGACAAATTTTTGAATATGGCTCATGTGAATACTCCTTATGCTGCTTTGATCATTTTCTGTGTGGATAGCTAAAGGATAATCATTCTTATTTAATTTGTAAAAACGAATAATTTTGTAATTTTGATTGGAAAATTAGATTTTAATAAAAATATCAAAGATAAAAAATTTTAAGTATCTATCATGTTTTGCTTATAGGTAGGTCGTGATGAATCATTGACATCCTCCCCGACCTAAAGGACGGAGATTCCTACTGCTAGACGCTCATGCCCGAGCGCAAGAATATTCAGTGCGGAATTTACATCCCGATCATGGAGCGTACCGCACTCCACACACTGCCATTCTCTTATTCCAAGTCCTGCTCTACCTTCCGGACTACTGGAGCGTGAGCCACAGCACGAACAAATTTGGGTGGTATAGGCTTCATTGACTTCTTCATAACATACCCCTGCGTTCTCGCATTTATACTTGAGCATGGTTCTTAGTGTTGTCCAACTGGCATCTAGCA
>NZ_VPBV01000039.1:0-20128 GCF_013418545.1 Acinetobacter sp. YH12136 | reverse complement strand
TGATACTTTGGATGAAGTACAAGATTATGCAACAAACTGGTTGTGGCATTACAACCATGAAAGACCACATCAAGCTAACAAAGGAAAGCCACCTCTAATGGCTGCTTAACCTCTACTTTTAACTTCGCTTATTTATGGGAGGATTACCATCGCAACATGGAAAAGTGTGCGATATTCACGCCAATAGCTTAAGGTCATCAACAGCTGATCTTCAAGCGAAAGTATTGAGGGTCTTCCTCGTCGACTATCATTTTGAGCGGCTCTCAATACTTCAAGCATTTCTGCAAAAGTTGAGGGGTGTATTCCGAAAAGTCGTTTAAACTGCTGGCTTGGCAGTGTTTTTACTTTTGAGTAGTTCATGCAACAAGGATAACCGAATACAGCTTATAGATCGGTACGAAATATAATCACCAAGTTGGTCGTTTTTTGATTTATGCAAGATGTCTATTTAATAAACTAAAGATTACTACTGTAATCTTTAGTTCATATATTGATTGAGAAAACCAACTCAATTCAAGTTGCTTTTTATGCCAGTCTACAATCCCATAAAGAAGAGAACTTAATAGCCTTCTTCTGATTTTGAAGCAATGTACTATGATAAGATTAACCCGTTAGGTCAGTGGCCTAACTTAAATAAAAAGTCTCCGACAATCCCGGTACGGTTCAATAAGATTAACCCGTTAGGTCAGGTGGCCTAACTTAAATAAAAAAGTCTCCGACAAACCCGGTACGGTTCAGTTTTATCTCTTGCACAGACTAAAAGTCTTAGGTCTATTACAAACTCTACAATTTGCATATAGTGGAAGCTAATCACTACAACCTCCAAGATACAAGGTCTATTATTTGTGAACGATGATCTATAAGCTAATTAAAGGGTAAATTAATTACACATAATTAAGCAGCGGCAGTCATCAGAATAATGAAATGGGCAATTGTTTTGATCGCTAGCCAAATCATATTACCCTTGAGTTACAACTTTTCCATTCCTTAGCCAATTTAACCCAAGCTTTATTTTCTTTTGACCAGATACGTCTACATAATTCGGTAAGATCATCAAATTGCCGATCTACAGCTCTTGAAACCCCATATTCCCAATGTCCTTCATAAACCCGTGCTTTGGCTAACTCGAATATTCGATCTGCCAAAGCAACATGTTCTTCCACAAATTGTCGTTCTATGATTTCATCATGTGCAAATTTTTGCAAACACGCTTCAGATTGTATGATTAAATCTTCTGTTTCCCCAATCCATAAGGCAAAGCATCGATCTGCGCTTAAACAATCAATAAGTTGTTTAAAGTTTTCAAGTTTCGTCTTAAATGCAAGATTCGCTTTTATTAATGATTCGAGGTATATGAATCGCTCTTCAAATGCATAAGGGTCAATATTTAATGTATCTAAGTAATCTTTAGATTTACGGTGTAGGCCAATTGGTCTCATTTTCCCTCTCATTTTCTGTATATACGACACAGTTAATTGAAATTATTTATTTCACATCTATGGAAATGCTATTCAATTTGAATAGCCAATCTAAAGTAATAAACCATCACTTGTATTTTTAATCGTAAACTTTTCACACATTATTATATTGAAACAGCTACAACTAAATCACCTTCTCTCTTTTTGACATAAATGTTCGTTGGATTCTGCTCACCATTTTTAACAACTAAAAACTTCTGTAAATCTGTAAGTCCATTCGCAACACTTATAAAGTCCTTTTGGGCATTAAAATAGACATTTCGTTGTGACAATTTATGACTCTCAAATAATCTCCAATAGCCAAGCCCCTGATCGAGCTGAATATCAAATATAGTCCCCGACTCAAAAGTTATAGTTAAATTTCGCTTGTGATACAGAGCCTTACCATTATCATAGGTCATTAAATCTATTTCTTTTTGGGATATATCTAAATTATCAGTTAATAGTTTTTCAAAAACCTTCTCAAATTGTTTCACACTATGGTAATCATGATGAAGGATCGTTGGTAAATCTTTTGTCTCATCATCAGAAATAACTGTCTTAATCTTCAACTGACCAATATTTCCAACTTGATCCTCAAGCCCCTTTAACCAACTAACAATTAACAACATATTGCTAGCTGACTTGATATAACGATCTGAATACTCAATACTTTTTATAGTTTCATTCTGGCAAATTTCTCCGAACTCACTAGTACTTTCAGCAACCAAATTCCAGAACTTACGACCAAAGCTACATAAATCAACATTCAATTGATCAAGAAGATCTAATCCCACAATCGAGCTTTGATTTTTTTCCACTAAAGTTGGTAATGTTATGACTTTCTCACTCAGTAACTTATAAGTTTCACTAACTCCAACTATGGCATTTGTATTCAACCACTCTTCATTTGGTATACGACTATTCATATCAGGACTAACAACTGTAACAATACGATCTGTCAAATATAGTTGTGCCACAATAGATTGATGAATATTGTCACCTTCAACAAATTGTACATTAAAGTGTGTTTGTAAAAATTTCAGCTCAGCCAAATATGCTTTAGAATCTATGATAGTTTGTGGTACAGAAATATCGATTTCTAAACTTGTATCCTCTGCCCATCTAGCAATTGTTTTTTTAACACTAGGAGATAACAACTCCCAACTATCAGATTCTTCACCCCAATTCAAAATTAGTTTCTTAGCACCTAATGATACATGGTGTTCAATGCATTCTTTCAAGCTATATGGCCAATATTGTGCACCAGAGAAGAATGACAATTCTTCAGTAGAAATAAAGTTTTTATAGTTTGCACCTAACCACTTTTTAGCATCATGACGATTTAACAAACTGTAATGATGTCGTGACTGTGAATCCAAAAGACAATGAGCACAAACAGACTCACAATATTTCGGACATTCAAGCTCATCGACCATACTAGATAATAACGACTCAATGTGACGAGGGGCTGAACTCGCAAATCCTGCTCCACCACTAATGACGTCATACACCTGAATAGCTGTAATCTGATGATTACCATCTAATAATATTGGACGCTTACCATATCCCAATTCATTAGCTGATATACCTAACTTTTTCGCTAATGCTTTTCTGAAAGCCACAGCCAAAGTAAATGCTATACTTTCATTTTCTTTACTATCTGTAAGATATTCATTACGTTCAGGGTGATGTAACACCAATTCAAAGATATCTGTAGTCATATAGCTACCTAGATGTAAATCTTTGATTAAACGCTCACTGCCTTCACAGAACTTTCTTTGCCCATTTTCTCGATCATGTTTAGATGGTTTTAATGGATAATGTTTCTGCTCTGGTGAAAGAGACAATGGAAATTTTTCCTTTTCCTTTTGGGATTCTGCTCGACCACATTCAAGGCACACAGCATAACCATGCCCATATAAACCTGAACTATAATTAAATACATGCCCCGATGTATCGGCAACCATAAATCCTAAGGCACTATTCGGCAAACTTAATCTTGCCCCCTTACCAGCAATCCAAGGGGTTTGGACAGGTATGAAGGTTTGTGTTGTTACATCGTTACTAGGTTCTTCATAAAAATCATGAACGAAACCAGTTGGCTGCAGAACTTTACGTTGCTCATTTATGCGAATTTTTTCACCGCAACTTGGATTATCACAGTAAACATTATTAATATCGACTGCACTATCTGTATTAAATCCATTTTGACCGCAATGTACACAGCGCCATGCCAAATCAAATTTCTGTGCTTCTTTTGCATCAGAACTATGAATATTATGCCAAGCTAATGATATCCCTTTGGATTTAAAAACCCTTCCGTCCAATACAATTTCTGAACCCGGCGCATATTCTCGAATAGCGACAGCTAAATTTCGACTTGGCATATCACGTAATAAAGACACATTATCTTCTCTAGACTTTCGTTGCTTTTCAGCATCTCTATCTTGCTTTTGACGTATGTAGTCAATGACATTGGTCGTTTCAAATGATGCAATATCAGTTGGGAAGCCATACCCTGGTAGAAAGCATTTAGCAGCAAGTTCTCTTAATAAATATTCATCACAGAGTCTACGCATTTCAATATTTAATCTATAAGCGTAAGCACTACCTTTCACTGCTTCACTTATCTGTATTTCAAGACGCTTGTATTCCTTTAACCATTGATCACGCATTTCAGATATTTTTTGGACAGTGTTACCTAAAATGCTTTCAATCGAATCAAAAGACAAATCAGTACCTTTAATTAATTTTTCTAGCGTATAAGAATATGTATAAATATTGGCTTTTAACCAATTAATGAATCGATTGCAAACAGAAATATCTTCGTCACCATTTGCTAAATAAAACCACTTCAAATTTAATTTAGTTTTTTCAGCATCTGTATTTCCAATCTCATTTTTTAAAAAGAATGAGAGATACATGGAATTGACATGCCTTTGGATCAATCTCTTGGAGTTTAAAGCGACATAAGGTGCAGGGATACTAGTTTCAAAAGCCCATTTAGGGTTATGAAATACTTGTTGATCATGTGGATTCGACTTACAGATTGTGTAAGAAAGTGCTCTTGATTCTTTACTACGACCCGCACGACCCGCACGTTGTAGATAATTTGCAGGATGCGGTGGTACGTTATTCATCACCACTGCTGAAATACCGCCGATATCAACCCCCATTTCCATGGTGGTTGAACAGTTCATTACATTAACTTCACCTGTTTTAAATCGCTTTTCGTAGTCTTGTAATCGGTCACTTGCTTGCTGTGCTGAATGTTCTGCAACTCGATAGTACATACCACCTTCAACAATTCGATCACAAAGATCATTCCACAAATTTAAAGAGCGTAGCTCCTTAATTGTCTCATCATTAGTAATTAAGTCACGGATGTATTGAACGTTGTCATGATGGTCTTTATTGGAACTAAACACTTTCAAATTCGGCATTTTAATCTTTTGACAAATGAAAGCCTCTTTACTTTTTGGAATACCCATCGGTAGATATGGGGTAATATCTTTGAATGTAGTATCCATTAATCTATGTGTAACTGGGCAAATGAACGCTTGCTCATTCAAAGAAAATTTGAACTTTTGTGGTCTAATGAAAAATTGACCATTATCATTTTCTAAAATAGCCGTATCTTGAGTTAAAACTTTCCAAGCACATTTTAACCATTCATCGGCGATATCTATATCTATTGGAGCATTTAAATCTAATTGTGCGCCTAAAGCTAATAACTTCACCAAACGATTATTCTTTCGCTTAGATGCCAAAGGCCATTGTTTACTAAATTTATCTTCTGTAAATTTTGAATCGGGTCCAAACAATCGTTTAGTAACAATTTTCCTCCCCATCCAATTTGAAATACTTCTATCTATATGAATGTAGTAATACTCTCGCACATAGAAATCTAGAACGACTTTTAAAAAGTCCTTCCAATCTTGTAAGTTAAGGCCTTTTGATTCCCAATATAAAGGAACACTTGTAACTTTTTCTAATCCACTATAACCAACTTTTACCAACCCCAACGTTTCAGTACTATTTCGATTACGTGGACGTCGACTAAATTCACTCAACAATAACATTGAGATCAATCTATGTGGTCCTTCAGTTTGATCTCCAAAAACTTCCGGAGAGTAATACTTCATTGCGTTCAGTATTGAAAAGTTAAAATCGGATAAAGCTGTAAGCTTCTCGATCATCTCTTTCCATGAAATCGAACTTTCGTCTGAGGTGTCTAATTTCAATAGTTCCTGTTGAAGCAATGTCAGAAACATCTTCATCTTTGGATCATGTTTTATTTGTTCAATTTGCTCCTCAATTTCCTCTCGAGACATCTCCCCACCCGATAGATCAGGTATTTTTTTTAACATTTCCACCACAGCACCCCTTAATCGTGAACGCTGTGCCTCCTGTTGCATCTGTACGGACATTCTTGCGGTGCCTTGGCGACTATCCGTAAATGTAATTAAACGACGTCCAAATGAAGGTAAGCTTTGAGGTGAAATGTTCGTAACACCATTTTCTTCTAACTCTTTAATCGTAATATCAGGACAAAATTCTAAAATAGTCGGGATTGCTTTAGTAACATAAAAAGGTGCACCAAGAATGCTTCTATTTACAGGCAAATAACCTTCTTGCGTCTCTAGCTCACAGTAGTGGCATTTATTTGATGTCGCAAAAAGATTGAATTCCTCTTCCCCTGGATATTTTTCAAAGCCTCCACGATCTAGATTCAGCATCTCCCCGTTATCATTTACACTTAGCAATATTGATTGATTGTAATCTATTAACTTGTTCGAGCTATTATTAATGTCGGCTTCTTCAATTTCATCTTCTTCAGTTAGCAGCGAAAACTCATCAATTTTGACTTCCCCAACTTGTTTAAGCTGACGAATACCATCATTAGCGTCAACGAGTTGCCCTAATAAATGTGGTGAATTACATTCTTTACAAAATGTCAGCTCCAAGACTGGTGATTCACATTTACACTTTTGTTCACACGTCGCATATACATTACCGTATGGCCATTTTTTTAATGCTGTACCCTCTTTTTGATCACAATGAGGATTAATACAACTCCACAAGCCATGCGTAATTCTTTGCAAGAAGTGAGCTCGTACTTTTAGGAAAGCCTCTTCTTTTTCTTGCGCTTTTGTATTTGTTAGTAAGTCAATCCAAGCAATAATTTCGACTTGATCCACTGAAATAGCATAGTCCGCATTTAATTTTTCTTTAATTTCCAGAGATGTTAATGGCTTATAACTTTCTGTACCTTGTTGAACAATGATTTCCCGAATTGCTCGTGCTGTTTGATTCGATTCTAATGCTTCAAAACGTTTAGCACTAACTTCTAAATCACTCTCAATTTCAGATAATTCTTTTAAACTGAGTTTATTGTGATTCGTTTCAAGTTTTAATTGTGGGACTGCACGCCGGCCACCTATCACTTCGATTTGACTTTCCTCAATACCAGCCAACTGAGATAAATAGGTCTTTAATTGTTGTTCTGCATTACTGTCAGCAATGGTTGCAGAAGTTGCGACAAATCTTACATCTTTGGCCTCAACACCAAAGGCCTCTAAAACACGTCGTAACTGCAAGGCAAGCTCTGCTGCCTGTGATCCAACATAGCTATGAGCTTCATCTAAAACAATCCAACGCAGGCTTTTCTTTGCTCTAGATTTTTCAATAATCGGTGCATCAATTTGACGCACCATGATATATTCCAACATCGTCCCGTTGGTCACCAAAATTGGTGCAGGGCTTTTCCTCATCAATTCTCGTGTTAAGACTTGATAAGGACGCTCCTTTTGCAATGTTCTTTTTGAACTCTCTGATTCAGGTGTATTACCGTTATACAAACAGTATCGTAACTTCCCACCGAAGTGCTGAGTCCAAGCACTTAAGCGCTCCTCCTGAGAATTAATCAACGCATTAAGCGGATATAAGAATAGAGCATGCACACCTTCCAACGGCGCATTGATATTTTCGCTTAATTCAAATAAATCATTCAGAATTGGTACCATAAAACATTCTGTTTTACCTGAACCTGTACCAGATGTGACAACAATTGATTTTTTATCCGCTAATAAGTTTTTCCAACTTTTTAGTTGATGTTCAAAAGGCTTAAATTCTGCCCCAAAGCGATAGCGACCATTACTCTGCGAATCCAAAGCACTTACAACTGACTTCGCTAATAATTTTCCACTCAACTCTGACATCGTCACCGGTGATTGTTTCCAAGCAAAAGTATGCTCAAAAACAGGTGGAGCTAAAAATGAAAATTTGCTTCCCGGAAGCTGGGACATTTGTTCAGCAAGGTGTTCTCTTAACTCAGGATCGTTGATCCCTAATACGCTTAACGTTGATTCTTTTGTACGCTGACATGCTTGCTCTAATAAATCGGAATAATAAGGTTGCATATTAGTGAGCCTTTAAATTTAATAAATAAGATGTTGTTATTTCAAAAATTGAGTTAAACCAAGACTGGTCAAAATCACGGATCTGACGAATCTTATGATGAGTTAAACTATTTGATTTATCTTCAAGCACAAAACTGGTTAGACCTACATTTTTTAGCGCAAGATAAATTGGCAAAAGAATAACTGATGCATGCTGTGGCAAACTGACCATAGGTTTTAATGGAAGATTTAGATTATCTTTTTCAAACCACGCTGTGAGTTGTTGCTGGAACCACATTGGCCACAATTCGCCTTCAGGCTGGTATCTCAATAAATTCTGAAGATAATGACCGTTAACAATATTATTCAACTGATTCTGCGTTAATCCATTTAGAACTGGCTCATCAAAATAATAAGCTTCTAAACTTTGATTTAGCGTTGAAATGTCTTGAGATAACTTTGCATATCTCACTTTCAGCGTTTTTTTAACAATTGCCTCAGGGATACCTTGACTCACATAAAGTTCAAAAGTTTTAGAGATTGCATTTTTCCAAGCTTTAGCGGGGATTAATTCCCATACTAAATCGAATTCTCGTTCGAAGCGTTGATAAATATCATGTTCAAAATCAAGTAACCATATCGCCAGTGCCAAACATGATGGATTTCTTACCAAATCCTTCCACACTTGAAATGTGACCAACGGTAAATGGTTGTACTTCGAATATAAGTGGTAAAGATACAGCCATCCAGAGTTTTGCAAATCACTCGCCATAAGTTCTAAGAAATCTACAATACTATTTGGGTTAAATGTTGGATGATAATCACGTACGGCAGTATGTAGCGTATCCGCAGATTCAAAAGATAATGAATCTTCACTTATCTGCTGCGCTATGAATTTCGGTCTAAATTTAATCGATCTTTCATCTCTAGGAATAATTAAACATGGACCCACATTACTCAATCTTGGTAATTTATACTTACCTGTTTCAACTCCTTCAGTTGTAACTGGTTCGAGTGGTAAAACGGCCTGTTCAGGTTGGTTTAAAACCATGATGACTGGATCAACCACTTGTGAACCTGAAAGATTCAAACCACTTAAAAAATAATGACCTTGTTCATCTATTTCAAACTCGGTTTGATAATGTTTAATCTGATAATTTAAAGCTTGTTTCCCACCAGTGACTTCGAGAATAATCCGTGCATCTAAATCTTTTGTTAATGCCAATAATTCTTCTATTTCAGCTCGATAATGAATAAGTGATTCTTGATGTGGTTTTCCACTCACCAAAAACTTCCAGTTGTAGTAAGGGGCATCAATATCACGGATATGACTACTTTTTAGCCTGATTGTCATCCGAAAATTGGTCGGCTTATTTTCTGGTGCATATAGACATAATCTTGAACCGAGCAAATCATCTACAGTTAATATTTTTTGTTTAATCGGCTGGTGATTCCCGTTATAGAGCGTTGCACCATGTGACGGAAATGGTAGTAATAAATCTACTTGATCTCCCAAATTCAGCATCAAATTAAGTTTGATATTTTCAGGTGGATGCTCATTGCATTTTAGATGATATTCATAACCATATTGCCCATGTATATCATCATTCAGTTTACGCGCCTTAAAGCTCACTGCTTGATGATCAGCAGTGATTTCTAAACAAATGATATTACTTTTGGTTAGAAGACGAATATCTGCTTCATTAGGGGTATCTCCTGCCAACAATTCAATTTTTAGGTCTTCAGGAAAAATTACAACCTTACGTCGCAATACCACATTTTGTGCGGTATTTTTAATAGTTAAAGTCTTTACACCATATCCACTAGAACCTACATGATGAGTTAAAAGCTTTTGTTCTGCATAAATAGCTAAACTATCATTTTTTGACTGCAAACCAGTTTCTGTATAACGTGCCTTAGGTCTTCCTAAAAAAGCCAACGCAGGTACCGTAGGCCAAGTAAACTTCGTACCAAAAAGATCTACAAGTTCTGATTTTTCGTGATATTTAGAGCATTGAATCTGATATTGCTCTTGATTATCACCAATAATTTCAATATCACCTTTTACCTTGTAAACATGCTGGCCAAAAGCATTCGACAAATGCCCAGTGACACAGTCCTGAGAAGTAAATTGATATGATGGCGGTAAGAGTAAAATAATTTCCGATTCTGCTGTTTTGAATGAAGCCTGCCCAATAAATGGACAAAGCTCTCCTTCATCCTGTGCAAATGCAACAGGAACACTACCGATTTCTAAACAAGTTTGAGGTAATTCTTTTTGATAAAGAATCTGATCTTTATTTTGTAGCGACAAAATCAATCCATGTTGATAATTCTTTCTCGTAATAATGCGCGTTTGTGCACCTATACGTATATTCACTGGCTTATTAGCCTCAGGCCTTGCCATAAACGTTGCTGTGCCAAGTTTAGCTAACGGTTCATGTGCTTCATACAACACAATTTCTACACGAGGAGGAATTCCTTTAACATCCTCCAAAGTAATTTCTAGTGAGTTGGGCAGGAAAACTTCAGTTAATATTTGATTAGAATTACGGTTAAAGAAACTCGTACAGGATAAAGCATCCTGTTTTGTTTTCATTTGCTTCAATTCAGTACTAGAGGTAACGAGCAACTGATTTAAAAACTGTTCCGCAACACTACTTTCTAATGGTAGAGGAAATGCCTCCCTCCACTTGGGGAAATTTACGGATAAATAAGCTGCTGGATTATCGGTATTGTCTAATTCATGCGTTTCAACTAAATGAACCAGATGTTCTGCCATATCTGAAATAAGCACTCGTGTTTCATGTTCCTTGAATGCTTGAGGCAGATATTGAGTATACGCTTGAATCAATTGGTCATTTATTTCTGGGTTATAATGTCTGTAGTGACTAAACTGCGCCACAATTCTTTTAAATACAGTCTGATAATGATTACCTTTCTCCATTAAAAGGTTTGAAGGGAATCCACCCTCTTTAAATGCAGAACCTAAATAATTGGTATGATTTGAACCTTCAAATTTAAGGATTGGACGTTTCCAAAAACATTCTAAGCCTTGCTGAACCACATAGCGAATATCATCCAAAGGTTGAAAGCCCAGTGCATCATATACAGGCCCCCAACTCCACCCACTTTTATACTCTCGACGAAACCATTCCGAAACAAATAGTGTAAAAACTGCACACCATTCACGACCAGGTTTATGGCTTTTTTGATCTTGTTGGCTATATCTCAGCGTACGCTTTAGGTCTTGATATTCTTCTAGGGTAATATGATAGCTATACAGGGGATGACTTGTTGGCTCAGTAAGTTTACGCGACTCAAAAATTCGCTTAAGAATATGTCTAGCACTCAATTGCTCCCCTAATATATCAGATGCTAACAACTCCATAATGCCCCCATTATTATTCCCTACTTCAAATTAAATAATATAATCTATTCAATGACCTATATAAACCTAAAGGCGTCATAAATTGTCGCTTAGATGGGTTAATTTTCATTATTTAACCCATATTTTAAGAATTACCTCATAACACCCTGTTGCAAACTATATTTCCATGACATTCTAAATGCAGTATCTTTTGAATAATGCTTATACATATCCATATCGATCTTTCTTTGACGTAACATCACTTCATTCATAATCTTGTCAAAAGCCAAATCTTTGGTATGCGGATCTGGATTATTTAAGTACTTACTTTCGAAATCAGCATGTTCTTTTATCTGTTTTAAGATATTCACAAATTTTACTTTTTGCTCTTCAGGCGTTGCAGCCCAACCTCCAAACCAGCGTTCATTAAATGTTTTAATAATTTCATCTAATGGATCTTCTTCAGTTTCACCGCCATGAGCACCACGAGGATTCGAATTTGTAGGATCTAGAACTGTCTCTTCAGCATCCAACTCAATTTGCTCATTTAGTTTTTTACGCTGTAAACCATAGGAGTTTAAATCAACTGAATTTAACAACTCGTCTAAAGCATCTGCTTCTGGATCTTCAATTTTGAGTTTAGGAATCAAGAACTTTAAGAACCAATACAACTTTTCCCAAGCTGGAACTTCATATGGCAAAATTGAAGCCATCTGTCCATAAATCTTCACGAATTGCTTTGCCTTGATCTTGAAATCAGCTTTATCTTCAGGAGTGAGTTCTAATTCAGCATCAAAACGTGCCACGGCGATATCAATCATCGGGCTTAATTTTTCTGCATCGACTGAATCGAAATACTTCGTAGCGAAATCTTCCACTTCAGTAGATTCATATACTCCAACAGTATCCAACTCATCTTTTAGTTCGTTGAGTACATTAATATCTGTCGCTTGTGACAATGTGGTCGAAGTGTAGAAACGATCAAATGATTGTTTGATATCTTCTATTTCATTGAAGAAATCGAGCACAAAGAGATCTTCAGTTCTCTTACCTAATTTAGGTGCAGAACGATTTAAGCGAGACAGCGCTTGTACGCATAGTACATCGGCCAACTTTTTATCAACGTACATCGTACATAGCTTAGGCTGATCAAAACCAGTCAGGTATTTGTTCGCAACAATAAGCAATCGATACTGATCTTCATTCACGCCTACAGGCTTCTTCTCCCCCACATAACCACGATCAAACATATCTTTGGTATCGTTGTCAGAGAACCCATTGAGAATTGCTTCTGTATATTCAATACCATCTACTTTCTTCTCACCAGAGAATGCAATAATGGCTTTAAATGGATACCCTGCTTGCTCGAGCAAACGATCAATCGCTTTGTAATATCTGATTGCAGACTCAATATTTTGAGTCACTATCATCCCTTTGGCTTTACCTTTTAACTTCTTGGTATTTACAACATGTTGAATGAAATGATCCAACATTACTTCAGCTTTGATATCAATGGTCTGCTGTGTTTTCTCCACATAGCTTCGTAAGGTTTTCTGCGCTTTTTTAGTATCGAATAACGGATTGTCTAGAATAGACTTCTCAATTTCATAGAAGCTCTTATATGTCGTGTAATTTGACAAGACATCTAAAATAAACCCTTCTTCGATTGCCTGTTTCATCGAATACAGATCAAAAGGTTTAAAGGAACCATCTGCTTGCTTTTCACCAAACTTTTCTAAAGTCGTGTCTTTTGGCGTTGCAGTAAAAGCAAAATAGGATGCATTGCCTTTCATCTTACGTGCCAACATCGCACTTAAGATTTTATCTTGAGCATCTACACCATCACTGTCTTCATTGGCTTTACCCATGACTTCATTCATTTTGTCATGTGCCACACCCGATTGAGAGCTATGCGCCTCATCAATGATCACAGCAAAACGCTTTTCACTTAAGTCTGCAATTCCATCAATAATAAAAGGGAATTTTTGAATCGTAGTAATAATAATCTTTTTGCCATTTTCTAAAGCAGATTTCAGCTCTGAAGACTTATGGGCATGTGCCATAATATTCTTAACTTCTGAGAATTCCTTGATGTTCTCTTTAAGCTGTTTATCCAGAATACGGCGATCCGTCACCACAATTACTGAATCAAATAAGGGATGTTCTAGCCCTCGGCTTCCTGCAATGTCTTTTTCTACTGGGTAGGCTTCAATCAACTGAAATGCTGCCCATGTAATCGAGTTTGACTTACCTGAACCTGCGGAATGTTGAATAAGATATGTCTGCCCTACGCCACGTGTTGAAACATCATGAATAAGACGGCGTACTACACTGAGTTGATGATAACGTGGGAAATACAGATTCCTTTTATCTAATAAGGTTTTCTCATCACCATCTAGTCGTACGAAGTGCTGAATAATATTCGCCAGACTTTCTTTAGAAAGTAGCTCCTTCCAAAGATATGCTGTTTTATGCCCCTCTGCATTTGGCGGATTTCCTGCACCTGCATTATGTCCCTTGTTAAACGGTAAGAAGAAGGTGTTCGCCCCAGCCAATTTCGTGGTCATATAGACTTCATCGGTATCGACAGCCATATGTACAATACAACGAGCAAAGCTCAATAAGGGCTGTGTGATATCACGATCTTGTTTATATTGCTTCTGCCCATGATGACGAGCATTTTGCCCTGTCCACTCATTCTTTAGTTCAAAGGTAATAATCGGAATACCATTTACAAATACCACCATGTCAATTTCTTGTAATGGATTGGCTTTTGAGTAACGTAATTGGCGAGTCACACTGAAAATGTTCTGCTTGAATCGGTCTTTAATCTTCTGAGAACTACTTGCCAACGGCGCTGGGTACATCAACTGAAAATGCGCTTGATCTACGGCGAGACCTTTTTTAAGTAGATGAACCACCCCATGCTTTCGGATCATTCGATCAAAGCGTTCGTAGATTTTTCGTTGCCAATCGTGTGGATTAAATTTTTGAATCTTTGCCAGTTCATCAGCTTGTGTTTGTTCTAAGAACTGCCAGAAATATTGGGTATCTAAGGCATACAACATGTCAAAATTTGCAGGTGAACCCGATACAAAGCCATGATGAGGTAGAGAAATATCGGTTAAACCTGCTTTAACATTTTCGAGGCATGTTCCAGTCAGCGCTTTTTCAATTGCCATTTCCAAAGCACGTTCGTTAGTTAAACTGACCATGTCATACCCTCACCCTTATAATGTTGTTCCAATATATTCAGCATATCTTGCTGATGTTCAATAATCGTATGGATATCTAGCTCTTTACTCTCGCTGTCTAAACGGTCAAATAAGTTCTTTAATTTCAATGAATCATAAATAGGCTTCTCATAGAAATCTGCTCTTTTGACACGAATAGGTTTATTGCTATATTCTGAATTCTGACTCGGGCTAAGCAATGCCAAATTGCCAAAAGCATGCAAATATTGGTCGTCTAACCCTAAGCTATATTTTTCATTCTGTGGATGTATATGTTCAATCGAATTCTTGGAGCTAATACGATAGCCTTTAAACTGTTTTTGATCACGACATTGCATCAAATTATCGAACTTGATCGCTTTCCATAATGTGTATTCAAGTTTCTGAAACCAATAATGTTTAAATCCAGTGCCTTGAGGAGTATTTAAATTTGCTTGGATATTATCAAAAGAGTCCTTTGCAACTTCTACCCCTTGGGCCAACAAATAACTTGCTTGTTTCTGAGTCTGCGTTGTTAAAGAAAGTGTATTGTCAATTTTCTCAAGAATGCTCAATGCTTCCTCATCACAAGCCTTTTCACCACGCTGTTCAAAGACTTTTACTAGTTCCATTAAATATGGCGTCAGCCAATAATGTGCATTACGGTCAGTTGTGAAAATACAAACGCTTTGCAATTGCTGTAGTGCCGAATACTCCTGTTTTGATCTTGGATAGGAGTCATTTTTATCAAGTGCTGATATATAGGTTAATACTAGCTCCTCTGATCGACTCTCTTCATCTTCTATCCATCTTACCGCAAAGCGATCAAACAAATAACGAACTTGCCATAAGGTCTGTATAAATGCCTTAATATGAACTTCATCTGCTTCTTCTAAAAAATCATCAAAGATTTCTTGAAGTTTTGCACCTGTCATTCGTTGCTGAATATCTGTACCTAAGTTTGCTTGAATTTTATAAATTCTTAAGGCATGAATCAGCAATAAGTCAAAACTTAAAAAAGAACGAAAAGTATAATTAATTTCTTCATTTCCTAAGCTTTTTACTACCGGCTGAATCTCTTTTTGAAAGCTGATATTTTCATTATTGATGTCTGATTTAAAATCATCAAATATCTTAGAAATTGAAAGATCTAGCTGTTCTACTTCAGATGAAATTCGCAAGCAGAGGAAAGCCATTTTTGATGGCTGATATTTAACTAAATCAGCAAAGCTCAATTTTCGCCAACTTTCTATGCTGACTTTCCCTTTGAGTAATCGTTCAAAATATTGATTCATATTTTGGCAGATATCCCATATTTCACTATAAAGGACTTTATCTGTATTTATCTTTTTAAAGATTTTTGCTTTTACCAAGTCTACAGGCTCTAACTGAACACCTGCTGTATTCATACTGGTAAATATCTTATTCAAATCTGTATCAGTAGGGACGATGTTGTTTACCCAAGTCACATGGTGGTAAACATAATCTAGATATCCAATTAAAACACCTTGATTTTTCAGTGATTCTAAATACTGACGAATAACAACTAAGCCTTGTTCAATTTTTTCAAGATATTCATCTTCTTGGGCATTGAATACATGCTTTGCCATAACCTTGGCCAATCCAGAATGTTCTTGCAAAAAAGCTTGTACATTTTCTCTAATTTCAAAATGTAATCTTGGTTGTTTTTGAATACTCGCGACACCTAGTATTGGATGCGTTATTTTTTCTGTTAAGCTCATACAAGCTAGAGAAAATAGCATCAGAGTCGTCGTTCGTTGTTGTCCATCAATCAACTCGAGTACATCAACATTTTCATTTCCTAATACGATGTTTCTTCGAGCCGTCAGAGTGCTTCCCACATAATAATGAGGTTCTTCAAGTATATATGCTGAATGAATATCTTCTAATAGTCGTTTTATTTCATCGCTTGTCCAAACATAAGGGCGTTGGTAACTCGGGATAATGAATTGATATTTTTGCTCTACGACACGTTGAAGCGTCAATAATTCTGTATCTACACACTGATTCATTTCTTACCCCAAATTCTTTATTTTCTGCGTTAGCTGTTCGAAAAAGCCCTGTTGTATTTCTTCGTTTTTCAAATTCAGTTCAAAGTGCTTTATAGTTTCTTGAATAAAGGTTTTTTTGAGGGACTTTTTAGTCTCATCCAGATCATACTCCCTAACCACAAAATTCAAACTATCTAAATGTTTAAAAGAATCTTCGGGTCGATAAGCCATCACCAAATGATCTAATAGTTGATTATCTTTGAGCAGTTTAGGTACGCTCTCCGCTTGTACTCTAGTCTTATTCGTTGCTCTTGATGAATAGGCCACACGGAAAAACTTTTTCGCAAAAATATCTAATTTGTATTCACCAAATTTGCTTACATATAGCATGATGCCAATGGCATATAACTCTGCTAAAAAATGACATCCTTTTAGCTGTTTTAACCACTTTGTAAATTGGTAATACTCTGCTAGATACGCTACATCCAAGTTTTGGTAATACTTTAAATACAACTGATTGTAGTATTCTAAGTATGAAATGGTATTAATCCCTGCATTTAATGGTTGTCTGAAATGGTAACTGTTGGGCGTGCTGATCTGTGAGGAGCGATTGACAGGGTTATACTCTGTGCTGATTTGGCTATAAGCAATATCTTCTGTACCTTTTTGGGTATTCTTTGAAAATTCTTCAATAATGGCATTTTTAATTGCGACTTTGTTTTTATAGTAAGGGATGTCTCTGAAGTTGAGAACATTCCAATATCGCCCTAATAATAATCTCCATACCGTCTCAGAAAACTCCCCCAAGCTTTCCCATTTTTTGGCATAAAACGTTTGGTGTTTCTTTTGTTGTTCTGAATTAATCGCACGAAGATGATATGCCTTAATAATATCGATACCAGATAAGCGAACACCGCCTGTATTTTGCGTTTCAAAGAATTTATAAGCATCGTCTTCTGATGTTGTAACCACCAATGAAACAACGACCTTTTCAAGATCAATAGTTTTTTCCCATTTATCTTTAATCGAGTGTAGATAGGCTAAATTGCGTCGGATATGCTCAACACTCACACTCGAGTGATAGCTTAAAGTGACATCTTGCAGTTGTTCATTCAAGTAGCCAAATAACGTTAAACTGGTCAACCTTTGCTGACCATCAATAATATTCAACTCTGTATCTTTGGCATGTAAGATAATACTGCCTAAGTAGTAAGCACTGCGTTTCGATTTTTTCTGATGCTCTTCAATATCAGTAATGAGTTGATCCAGTTGTTCTGCATTCCAAATATATGGTCGCTGATATTCAGGTATCTTCAATTTACCTTGTATATCTGCTTGGTCTTGAACCTGAATATTTCCACCACGAAGCAACTGTGCCACATTGCACACTGCTACTTTAATCAACGCTTGTGATTCTGACACAACCTACCCTCAATTTTAAATTTTTAGATCTATGTTTTCTTACTTAATCACTTGATACGCTTCATTCATATATGGCTTAAAGGCTTGCTCAAGCTTTTGTATATGTTCCAAATGCCATGCGATATGACTTTGCCATAAGTCCTGATTATGACCATCGGTATTCAAAATAAACTCAATCCGAGATGATTTCTTAGCATCTAATCTCAGCCACTCTAAAGGCTGACCAAATTTTCGCTCAATCTCTTCTTTACGCTCATAAAAGAAATCAAAGAGCTGTTTATTCTCCACGGCGTCCTTCCGAGCAAACTCAATATCTACTCGTATCGCTTTTTGTAAGAAAATAAGATGATAAGTACATTGCGATATACCAGTTGCCGAACTCAACCAATGATCAGACTTAGGACTAATATTGTTATAAAGCGAATTGTCGCCTTGAGCAAAATGAGCGAGCAATTGCTCCCAATATTGGTAGCGTATATCGGTATGATCTGCTTGTTTTACTTTAGCTATGGTTTCTTCATCTTCCTTTCGAGTGAGTCGTACCATATATTCTGATGCTTCAGGTACAGGAATAATTTGTTGAATATCCACCAACAATTGTTCGTCCAGTTTATAAGGCGATACCTTCACGCACTTCACATCAATCTTACGGTCAAGTAACCACAATGCGGTATTGGTCACTTCCTTACGAAACTCGCCTGCCACCAAGATAATACGCTGGCTATTCCTTGGGTTTAAGGTGGTGATTGCCACACCCATTTCTTGATGTTCTTCTAAAAAGCGCTCAATCAGAATTTTTGCGGTGTTTTTAACTTGATCTGCATCAAATGCATTCGGTTCTAAGTCGGGATATTCAGGTCTATTTTTAAACAGATATTTTGCAAAGACGTCTTCGATGTCATCTGAGGTAAACGGCGCAACATAAGAGGCATATTTCAGTGCCTGCCACACGGCGTCACGTCCACTGTCATCTCGTTTGTTTTCAATCAGTACAAGCTGTCCTTTGGTGTCTAATGCCAATAGGTCTAAGCGTTCACCTGTGCCATCAAAGCCATCAAATTCTTTTTGGATAATCAGCAGTTCTTCGCCCAATGCTTCAGGGTGGCTGACTAACCATTCTTGTAAGTCATAACGCTCTGTGAGATTCTGCTCTTTAAGTGGCGTAATACTCAACGGTTCTAATACTTTTTTTGCTGTGTCTACTGTATATAAGCTCATATTCTCCCCGAAATATTAAAAAACCTAGCCAACTGAAGTTCGCTAGGTTTAATTTTTTATGCCACTTTAATTTTGCCTGTGACAGCATCATTAATGAGTGTGGTCTTATATTCTTTTAACTTTTCAATTTGAGTTAGCAATAGGTCTTTACCCTTTTCTAACTCCAACATTCTTTTATCTAAGAAAGATGCTATTTGAATTTGTTCATAAAGTGACGGTAATGCTATAGGGAAATTACCTATTGATTCTTGTGATATCCCCATAAAAGTAGTACCTGTACCCTTAACCTGTACATAGTCTTGAAATTTTTCACTCAACATAAAATAAAGCATATATTTTGAGTCAAAGAAAAATTCATCTTGGGTCTTTAAAGATCTAATAAGTAATAAATGACTATTTAAGCAAGCTAAATCTGGCAAATTTGAAATGTATGCCATTTTCCCCATCTTGGCACCATCTTTCATCAATAAAATGTCACCAATATTAAGTTGAATATGTGCATCCATCTTGTAACGCTCTATAGACACATGTGGGCATTTATCCCAATTAATATCTAGCCCGTCAAAATGTGCACTACTAACGACATATGGTCCTTCATCAATATATTCATCAGCTTTTAAACCTTGCCAACCTTGACGACCTTTTAGCGATGCTATGTGCTTTAGTTTTGTAATTGTATTCCAATGCTCAGGAATTTGACCAATCCATTCCACACCCGAATCTTTCATCGTTACATTTGGATCTAAACCTTGCGTCACTGCTTTTTGAATCACAATTTGCTTACGTTCATTGAGTAAAGCAATTTGCTGTTCTTTAATGGCAATGGCTTGATCGATATTCATCAAAAAAGGATTTAACAAATCTAAAATCTTAGATTGCTCATCTAAAGAAGGTAAAATTATGAAATGAACCGTACCGGGTTTGTCGGAGACTTTTTTATTTAAGTTAGGCCACCTGACCTAACGGGTTAATCTTATCATAGTACATTGCTTCAAACTCAAAAGGCGATACATAACCCAGTGCACTGTGTACA